>CALZJV010000073.1 GCA_945787595.1 uncultured Desulfobacterales bacterium
GCTGCCTATTTGAATTCAAGGGGTTGCTCAGCTTAGTTCTCTTGAGTTTATTCCTGCAGACCCAACCGGCCTTTGCCGCTGGTTCGAAACTTGGCACGATATCTCCACTCAGCTCAAAATGTAAATTTCTGATTACCCAATCTATAGCTCAGTCCAAAAATGGTAAGGCATTGCATAATGTTTTTTCATTTTTGAAATCTCTCGAGTTTTAGATTTGTTGATAGTCAGAAAAGGTGCTATAAAATCAATGATAGCTGAAGATTCACCCGGAAGGAAGGAACCGTCTATGAAATGTGAAACATCGAATGCCATGTGCGCCGTTTGCCTGATGCTCTGGTTTCTTTTGGTCTTGGCACTTGCAGGGTGTGCCAGCCGGCCGATCAATGCACCGATCACCCAGGTTGATCCCAAAAGCGGGTACCGTCCACATCTCTTGATACAGAAAAGCCAGAACAACGACCCGCGTACGTTCTTTGTTCTTTCGTTCTCAGGAGGCGGCACACGGGCAGCGGCGTTATCATATGGCGTTTTAGAGGAGCTGCGTCGTACCGATGTCGTCGTCAACAATCAGAACCGCCGGCTGATCGACGAAGTCGACCTGATTACAGGCGTGTCGGGGGGAAGCTTCACGGCGCTCGCGTACGCCCTTTACGGCGACCGGCTGTTTTCCGAGTACGAGGAGCGGTTCCTTAAGCGCGACGTGCAGGGCGCGCTGTTTTGGCGCACTCTCAATCCGTTCAACTGGTGGAAATTCATCGGTGGGAGCGCCGGGCGTTCTGAGCTCGCCGCGGAGTATTACGACGAGATACTGTTCGAGGGAGCGACGTTTGGTGATCTTCTCGGCAGACCCGGACCGGTCGCAATCGCGACCGGGACCGACATCTCGACCGGGTCGCGACTGGCGTTTTTCCAGAACGACTTCGACCTGCTCTGCTCGGACCTGAACAAGGTTAATCTGTCGCGCGCAGCCGCCACATCCTCGGCGGTGCCGGTAGCGCTGTCGGCAGTAACGTTCAACAATTACGGCGGCACCTGTGGATATCAATATCCAGCCTGGGTGAAAGACATTGCCGACTTAGAGAACCGTGCCCGGCCGGCAGGACGGGCAGTGCAGCGTTACCGCGAGATGCAGGCCTTCCAGAATAGCAAGGATCGCCCGTACATCCACCTCGTCGACGGCGGGGTGGCAGACAACCTCGGAGTGCGTGGCGTCCTGGAGGCCCTCGACGAGCTCGCGGTGAGCTCGGCATTTAGAGGAGAGGTCGGTTTCGGCGATATTCGAAGGATCGTATTGCTTGTTGTAAACGCCCGTTCTGCCCCCAAAACCGACTGGGACCGCCACGAATCGCCTCCTGGCTTCATCGGTCAACTGCTGCAGGCTTCCGGCGTGCCGATTGAACGATACTCGTTCGAAACCATCGAGCTCATGAAAGACCGTGCGGAAATCATGAAGTGGCGGCGCGAGCTCATGGTCGCGCGGGCGCGTCTTGCGGGCGCTACCGAGGCTGAGGCGGAAGCGAGCGTGCCGAAAATCACCTTACACACAATCGATGTCAGCTTCGACGAAATCCCAGACCCTGAAGAGCGCGCCTTATTCATGAACCTACCCACGAGCTTCGTACTCCCAGCCGAGGACATAGACCGATTGCGCGAGATTGCCGGCCGGTTGCTGCGCCAGTCGACAGAGTATAAATCTCTCATCAGCGACCTCGGAGGAATACCTGCAAGATAGCTTTTTGAGGGTTGGCATATTTCTAAATGCTCAAAGAAAGTGAGAAATGGAAAGCTGGAATGCCTATTTTAGTTTTGGTGTCGAAACTCACATAACGCTTCGAGTAGAGATTACGGCTATATTTCGTTATTGGCCGAAATTTTGTTTTTTGCCAAGATATTCCAATTATTGTTCCAGCAAAATTGCGCCCTATTAAATCAATCCTCATACCTTTATTTAATCTCAAGGCCTGATTTTTTCAGGCCGTCAATAATACATTCGAATAACTCATCAGTTTTCACCCAATGTTTAATCAATGTGCTGCCACGATCTGGAAAATTGGGCTGTATCGCCAGAAGGGCTTCGACATATGAATTTCCTTCGTCGGTTCTTCCCAAAAGGCCCAATGAGGACGCTTGCCACATTGGGTCCCAAAACAACGTTGGAAGCCTGAAGTTCAAAGTCTCCAGGTAAGCCCTTTCATACTCTTTTTTCCGGATCCAGTCGGCACACAAGACATGGTAGATATAGGGTCGGTGATACGGGTTCAGCTTTATCGCCTTTTTTATTAAATCCGTCCCCAAATCCCAATCGCCCAGCGGCGGCAAAATGTGTCCGATCGTATCCATAAAAATCAGCGAGTTGGGGTTCAGGGTCAACGCGTTTCTGGCCTCTACAAGTCCCTCTTTCAGCTGATTATTTAGCAGGCGAGCCATCGCCAACGCCACTCGAGCCCTTTGATTGGACGGATTCAGGCGTACCCCTTTTTCGGAAAATTCGATGGCTTTTTCGACAGGTGTCGGTCTTTCAATTGATTCCAGAGTATAGTTTTCGCAATACAGGAGACCCAAACACGTCCAGACCTGAGAGCATTCAGGCTCTCTGGTCGCGGCCTCTTCCAACGCAGCAGGAGCATCTTTTAGCGACTCGCTGGTGAAGGTTACTTCGTGTTTATAAAATTTTAACAGCGCCTCATAGGTCTCCATTTGCGCCGGCGGCTTGTTCTGCGATTCAAGGGAGAGGGTTTGAGATATATAGCCCTGTTCCTGGGCGATCATGGCAGCAATGATTTGCGCGGTGTCTCTTTGAAACATCATCAGATCATCGGCCCTCAGAAGTCCACAAGTCGATAATCTAAAAATTAATTGCAATTTTAATCATTTATGATAAGAATTTTTGCGAATAAGTATTATTTCACACCATTTATGGAATACTGGTATGATGGATCCCATGTATAAATCCCTGACTATTGCTTTTCTGGCGGTTTCGATCTTTATTTTAGGGTTAAATGCTGATCTGGTAAGCGCGCAAAACACAGCTCCCAAGCCGATGGTAACCCTCACGCCTGAGGAAAAAGCCTGGTTAAAGGCACACCCGGATATCAAGCTGGGCTTTAGCGACGACTTTGAGCCGCTCGTCATTATCAACCCGGACGGCACCCACCGCGGCCTGCTGATTGACTTCCTTGACGAATTAAATAAGCGATTGAGAACCCGTATCACTCTGCGCACCGATTCCGTATCCAAAATAGTTGAGAAAGCCAAAACAAAGCAAGTCGACGGCATCCTTTTTCTGCACCCTGAGAGAGCTGACAAATTGGGGCTGTTGAAAACCAAGGGGTATCTTGCTGTCTATCCCACGGTGTTTGCGCGTCGGAATGTTTCATTTGAGCATCCTGCCGATTTTGTCGGCAAAAAGGTCGCGATAATAGACGGCGTCTATTTTTCGCAAGAAATTATCCGGCCATATCAAGACCAGACAACTGTCCTGATAGCCAAGGATGCCCTGGAAGGGCTGCGAAAAGTCGACAAGGGAGAAGCGGATCTCTTTATCGCGGCTACCGTCAATTCCTATCTCCTGACGAAGTACCAATTCTTCGGGATTTCGCCCAAATACGTATTTTTCGAATACAACGAGAAGTTTGGCATGGCCATCAGGCCCGACTGGCCGGAGCTGATTTCCCTGCTCAATAAAGGCATTTCGAGCTTCACGGAAAATGAGATCGATGCCATCGTGGCCAAATGGATTCAGCTTCCACAGAAAAAAGGCGCCTTAGCGCTGACTGCCGAGGAACGGGCCTGGCTCGACCAAAAGCATACGATTCGGGTACGCATTGCCGACTGGCCGCCCTACCTGATTGTCAAAGACGACCAATCGCCACAGGGAATTGTTATTGAGTATCTCAAGCTGATAGGAAAGCGGACCGGGATCAGGTTTAAACATGAAGTGACCGACGAGCCGTTTGCCGAATTTCTCGAAAGCATGCAGCAGGGCCAAGGCCCCGACATGACTGCGTTCATCGTGCCGACACCAGAGCGTGAACAGTATTTATCTTTTTCAGAGACTTATATCGCCTCCCCTTACGTCATCTTTACGCGGGAACAGGATAATCCGATCCTGGATATCAGCGGACTGTCCGGGAAGACGCTCGCAGTCCCGCGAGGATTTGTTGTCCAGCAACAACTGGAAAGGGGTTATCCCGAGATCAGGCAGGCGCTGTACGATTCGGATGATGCAGCGCTGCAAGCAGTGGCAACCGGTCAGGCGGATGCCTATATCGGCAACCTGACCGTGGCCAGCCATATCATACACGGGCATGGATTTTCCCATCTTCGGGTCGCTGCTGCCAGTCCTTTTGGAGACCAGGCCCTCTCCATGGGCAATCGCATCGACTGGCCGGAACTGACCTCAATTATCAACAAGGCACTGGCGAGCATCACCGAAGAAGAAAAAGCCGCCATCCGCAACAAGTACCTCGCCATAAAATTCGAGCAGGGGATTAACAAAACCGAGGTATTGAAATGGGCGCTCATTATCGGGGGAACGGCGGCGGGTGTCATACTCTTATTCATATTTTGGAATACACGACTGAGTAAAGAGATCAGTAAACGGAAGCAGATAGAGAAGGATCTAAAACAGGCCAAGGATACCGCGGAAGCCGCCAACCAGGCCAAGTCAATCTTCCTGGCTAACATGTCTCACGAGCTGCGCACGCCCCTGAATGCCATCCTCGGCTTTTCCGGGCTGCTGACCCGGGGAGGAAACGTCGCCTCCGATCAACAAGAGAAACTATCCATCATCAACCGCAGCGGACAGCACTTGCTGAGCATGATCAACGACGTATTGGATCTATCCAAAATCGAGGCTGAAAGAATCGAGTTGCAGGAGACTCCCTTCGACCTGGTTGCCTTGATCAAGGAAATGAGTATGATGATTCAGTCGCGCGCCACAGAAAAGGGGCTATCCGTGGCAGTGGAAGCCGAATCGATAAGCGTTCCTTACGTGAAGGCCGATGCGGGGAAACTGCGCCAGATTCTCATCAACCTGCTCGGCAACGCGGTCAAGTTTTCCGATGAGGGCGGGGTCACGATTCGATGCGCCACCGACCCGATTCCGAAAGAACCGCAACACTGCCATATCGTCATTGAGATCGCGGACACCGGTCGGGGGATCGACCCGGCCAGACAAGGGAAGATCTTTGAACCTTTCGTGCAGGGAATCGATGTGCCTGAGCGCAAAGGCACGGGGCTGGGGCTGGCCATCTGTAAAAAGTATGCTGAGTTAATGGGCGGCACCATCGAAGTGGAGAACGAGGTGGGCAAAGGCTCCCTTTTCTGGGTGAAATTGCCAGCGGAAATCGCCGAAGCAGCGGATATCAAGACGCCCGTTGACAACAAACCGAGGGTGATCGGTCTGACTCCGACATGGAAAACCTGGCGGATCCTTATCGCGGATGACAACCGGGAAAATCTTCTCTTGCTGAAATCCTTGCTTAAAGAAGTCGGGTTCGTTGTCCTTGAAGCTGAAAACGGCAAAGAGGCGGTGGAGGCGTTTAAAAAGGAATCGCCTGATCTCATCTGGATGGACATGCGCATGCCGGTCATGGACGGGTACGAAGCCACAAGGCGAATTCGGAAGTGGGAAATTGGAAGTGGGAAGTCGGAAGGCGCAAGAGAAGAAGCTGAGAAGATGGGAAGGTGGGAAGGTGAGAACAAATCCGAAATCCAAAATCCGAAATCCAAAATGGAAGGGATACCCATCATTGCCATCACTGCCAGCGCTTTCGGCGAGCAGCGCAATGAGATACTGGCTTCGGGCTGCAACGATATGGTCATCAAACCTTTTGAGGCGCATGAGATCTTGGAGATGATGGGCCGATTTCTGGATTTAGAATACATCTATGAGCCGGAAGGCGAGGCAGCGCCAGACCGGATAGATGAAGTGGACCTCACCAGCGACATGCTGGCCGGTCTTCCCCCGCACCTATTGCAGGAACTTCGCGAAACGAGCATGTCTCTGGACAGTGAAGCTATCTCTGCCGTCATCAAGCGCATCGAACCACTGGCCCCGGATACGGCGAAAGACCTGCAGACCCTTATGGATGATTTTCAAATTGGCCGGATCCACGACCTTCTTGGAGAGACCCATGAACAGTGAACCCGACAATAAGAAGGCTTTAACAAACGACCATATGACCCTATCTCGTGATATTCTTATTGTTGATGATGAGGTTGCCAACCTTAAATTACTGAAAGAATTGCTGAGCCGAAACGGGTACCAGGTGCGTTTTTCCGACCGTCCCCAACTGGCCATTGACTCGGCTTTGGGGCAGCCTCCGGCCTTGATTCTGCTGGATGTGAGGATGCCGGGTATGGATGGGTTTGAGGTTTGTAAGCGTCTCAAACAGGAAAAGCGTACATATGACATCCCGATCATCTTCATCAGCGCCCTGCAGGACGTGAAGGATAGAGTCCAGGGTTTCGAAGCTGGAGGGGTGGATTTTATCTCCAAGCCGTTTCAGGAGGAGGAAGTCCTGGCCCGGGTGCGAACGCACCTTGAACTGCGCAACATGCAGCTGAACCTGGAAGAGATGGTTGCCAAGCGCACTACTGCACTGGAGAATGAGATTTATGAGCGCAAGCAGGCTGAAATCGAATTAAAGGAGGCCTATACCGAAATCAAGCAGCTGCAAATGCAGTTGCAGGCTGAAAGCGCCTACCTGCAGGAAGAAATCAAACTGGAGCATAACTTTGAAAACATCATCGGCCAGAGTGAAGAGCTGAAATATGTGCTGCACCGGGTTGAAATGATTGCGCCCCAGGATTCCACGGTGATTCTTCTGGGGGAAACCGGGACAGGCAAAGAGCTCATTGCGCGGGCTCTTCATCAACTGAGTCCCCGAAGCAAACGGCCTCTGGTGAAGGTGAACTGCGCAGCCCTGCCCGCTGAATTGATTGAAAGCGAGCTGTTCGGCCGTGAAAAGGGGGCCTTTACCGGGGCAACGACGACCCAGGTCGGACGCTTCGAACTGGCCAATAAGTCAACGCTTTTTTTAGACGAGATCGGCGAATTACCCCTCGAGCTCCAGGCCAAACTATTGCGCGTGCTTGAAAGCGGTGAGTTTGAGAGGCTGGGAAGCCCCCGCGCTTTGCATTCCGATGCCCGCATCATCGCGGCCACCAATCGGGATCTTGAAGACGAGGTGCGTAAAAAACGCTTCAGAGAGGATTTGTGGTATCGGTTGAAGGTTTTTCCGATTACGATACCGCCGCTGCGTGATCGAATCGAGGATATTCCGCTGCTTGTCGATCATTTTGTTCAACTCTTCTCAAAGAAAATGGGGAAAAAGGCAGCATCCCTGAAAATCACCAAGTCTTCTATGCAGACCTTACAATCCTGCCCCTGGCCCGGCAACGTGAGAGAATTAAAACATGTCGTTGAAAGTGCTTTGATTACCTCGGAAAAAAATAGACTGCACTTTGATCTCCCCGAAACTGCGAGTGGTGCGACAAGAAAACTCAAAACCTTTGAAGAAATGGAACGGGAATATATCCTCAGTGTTTTAAAAGCGACGAACTGGAAGATCAAGGGTAAAGATAGCACTTCTACCATACTGGGACTGCCCCCCAGCACTCTGCGGCACCGGATCAAGAAACTCGGTCTGAAAAGGCCCTAGCCCGGATAAACCGGAATTGAAAATTGAAGATTGAAGACTGAATATTTGTGGTATTCTATCTATTTTATTTTGTCGCTATCATCATAAGATCAGAATCTCAATCCGCTAAACCCAGCATTCCCTGGCCCAGACCGAATCCATCGAAATTCTGTAAAAAATCTTACATGTTTGATTAATGCGCAAATGGCATTATTCATACAATAGTCGCACCAGGGCGGGCCAACATTCCAGTACTCCAATATTCCACGGCATCAATTCACGGAAAGGCCAATTATCTCTGAACTGGCCCAAGGGCCAGCTTTTCAATGGTAGAATAAATCCCCATCATTTTTCCAGGTCACAGACGTGATCCATACCGGACGAGACCCTTCGTTCAGGGGTCATATTTGGCGCCAGGGGCCATATTTGGCCCTTTTGGTCGTTTATTTTTCCGGCTGGGGCTTCCAGCTTTGTTATTCAATATTCACATATTTTCAGTTAGTTATCTATTGCAGCGAATCGCTTTTTCATGATGGCACACTAATTGAAAATATTGATACCACAGTTTGCTTATCATTGATCCCTGAAAAAGGAATTTGAAATGTTTTTATACCAGTTGAAACTCGTTGTCACAGAAAAAAAGTTTGATGAGTTTATCGATTCGCTGCGTAATCTGTCGATCGAAATTCGAAAAGAGCAAGGATGCCTTGATTTCAACTTGTACATGGATCTTGAAAAGAAGGACACTTATCGCGTGTCAGGAGAATGGCAGACGCGCCAGGCCATGGAGGCTCATTTCATGCGAGAAAAATTCTCAGTGTTGGTCGGTGCAGCCAGGGTGCTGGGTGGGGATTTTGAAATGAGCATTGGCGAAACTCTGGAAAAAGGCAGCTATCCGTTTGCGAAAGAGAAGATTTCAAAGAGTTTAGAATAACGCAGCTAACAACAAACATCAAACAGAAAGGAGTGACAATGAAAACAATTGATACAAATCGCAGAAACTTTATAAAAAAGGCCGGAGGCTCACTGATCGCAGCTGCTGCGGGTTCAAGCTTTGCCCTAAAGACGATACAGGCGCATGCGGCCCAATCCGGCATGACCCAGAGCAAGAACACTCAGGCCGCGATCACACCGCAAAAAGCCCTGCAAATGCTCAAGGAGGGTAACGCCCGATTTGTTCAGGGGAAAATGCTGAAACGCGATCTCATGCAACAGGTTAAGGCTACAGCCGCCGGGCAGTTTCCTTTTGCAACCATCGTCGGCTGCATGGACTCGCGGGCTTCCAATGAATTGTTATTCGACCAGGGCATTGGCGATATTTTCAGTGCGCGCGTAGCGGGAAACTTTGTAAACGATGATATCCTTGGCAGCCTGGAATTCGGCTCCGCAGTGGCTGGTTCTAGGTTGATCGTCGTACTCGGTCACACCGAATGCGGTGCGATCAAAGGGGCCTGTGACGATGTGGTCGTGGGTAACCTCACCCAGACGCTTGTCAACATTAAACCTGCTGTGGCTGCCGTGTCCGGGTTTGAATCCGCCCGATCTTCGAAGAACGATAAATTTGTCCAAGCCGTGACCCATAAAAATGTAGTGCTGACCGTTGAACGCATTCGCGAGCGCAGTCCTATTTTGCGGGGCATGGTCGACAAGGGTCAAATCGGACTGGCCGGCGCAATGTACGACGTTCATAACGGTAAGGTTACGTTTATCTAAAATGCGAATCTTTAAGATTATTCTTTGTGTCTTAATGGGGCTTGTTCTGGTGGCGGTAGCAGCCGTTGCGGCTCTGATTTTCGTTGATCCAACTGCTTATCGAAATCAAATCGAAACGAGGGCCAGCGCCGCCTTCGGCCGGGAATTTAAGATTGCCGGTCCTATCCATCTGGAACGATCCCTCCGACCGCGAATCATCGTTGAGGATATTTCCATCGACAACCCGGATTGGGCCACGGGCACGCATTTTGCCACGGCTGAAAAATTCGGCATTCAGGTGGCGCTTTTTCCGCTGCTGCGCGGCAATCTAAGGGCTCTGGACGTTTCGTTCAGCGGTGTGGACCTGTTTATCGAGGAAGGCCCCGATGGTGCCAACAATTATACCTTCGGCAGTGGCGACGAAAGCGAAACGACTGGTTTCCTGCCGGCAGTTGAACGACTGCGAGTCAATGACAGCGTCATCAATTATAAAAAGGCTGACGGCAGCAGCAAGCGTTTTAAAATTAACGCGGCCCGGCTCTGGAACATCCCCGAAGAACCGGAGAGAATCGAGGCCCAAGGTTCCACAAATGAAATGACATTCACCATCCGGCTCGCTGCCGACAGTGCGGCGGAATTGTCCGGTCTCCAAAATCCCTATTCCCTGAAGCTGGACATCGAAGGACCCGATATGTCGCTGACCCTTGCTGGACGGATGGAAGAGGCATTTAAATGGGAACGGGGCGATTACCTCATCAAGCTTAGCGGCGACCAGGCGGATTCTCTCGAAACATTATTTGACGTGGATTTGCCAACAAGCGGTCCTTTCGAATTATCAGCGAATGTCAACAAAACCGACAGATCCTTGCGAGTGACAGACATTGCCGCCCGCCTCCAGGGGACACCGCAAACACCTGCGATCATAATTTCGGATGGAGAGGCCTCCGGCGGGCAGGACGATCCGCTTCAGCTGGTCTTGCAGGGTCAGTTCGGCGAGGCGCCATTCACGCTCAGATTTGAATCGACGCAGCCGCTAGAGGACATCTCGCAAAAAACACCCTGGCCGATAGAGGCCCAGCTTAACCTTGCGGACCTAAAACTGAACATCGAAAGTGTGATGATTCCGGCAACTGTTACCGAGCACCTTGAGTTTAACGCCCAACTCCAGGGCGAAACCCTCAATACCCTATCCCGGCTGTTGGACACCGACCTTCCGGAGGCCGGTCCCTATCGTTTCTCATTTCACACCCGGATTGCAGCGGGAAACTATGCGGTCAGCGAACTGGAAGGCGCCATCGAGCGCCTCGGCCGCTGGCAGAAGCTTAGGGTTGATAGGGGCAGCGCATCTCTGAATCCAAACGGATCCATAGAAGCATCATTAGACGGGAAGGTCGACAACCTCCCCTTATCACTGTCTTTGAAAGGCGGCCCGGGGACACCGGCGAAAGCCGGCAAAAAGACCTGGCCCCTCATAATCGACGCATCCGCGTCCGGGGCAACCATCAAAGGTGAAGGAGCCGTGGTCACCATCGAGAACAGAAAGGTTTTACAGATCACAACCCGCATCTCCGGCAACCGTTTTGAATCTCTGGGCCCGCTGATCGGCGTCTCATTTCCGGCGATGGGCAACTTCGATCTGCGCGCCGACATCAGCAGCGACGGTGACGTGCATGAGGCCGGCAACCTTCGGGTTCAGATAAAAAACAATCGCTTCAGCGGCAGTGCGCGCTGGGAAGGCAAAGCACCACGACCCGTTCTGAGCGGCAGACTGTCTACCAAGCGCCTCAGGCTGAGCGATTTCGAAATCTCATCAAAAACCGCGTCTAAAAGCAGACGGACCGGGCTGCTGGATCGCCCTATCAAGCTCGACGCTTTAAACGCCTTTGACGCACGACTGGAATTTACGGTGAAAAGTTTGGCAGACAGTCCAATACCCGTCGCCGACATCAGCTCGGCGGTGACACTGACAAACGGCGAACTCAGAGCTCCCTTCCGTACAAACCTGGCAGGGTTCCCCGTATACGGTCAGATCCAGTTGCGCCGGCGCAACAATGCTCCCACTGTTTCGTTCAACGCCATCGCCGAAAAAATCGATGTCGGACAGACTCTAAAACAGCTGAAAATGACCGAAATGGTTACCGGCACGACAGATGCGCTCGAGTTGAAGTTCAGCAGTGCGGGTAAAACCCTGCGAGCCTTACTCGAACAGGCAGCATTGACACTACAGCTCAAACCGGCCGACCTGAGCTACCCCCTTAAAATTGCAGCCCGGACACTCGATTTTACATTCAGCGGCGTTGAGCTGACGACTCGCAAGGGTGAGCCGCTGGCAGCCGTTTTCGAGGGAATGCTCAATGGCACTCCTTTCAACGGAAATATCAGCACAGCAAATCTTGTGCAGATTCAGAAAGCCAATGCGCTTCTGCCCCTGCGGGTGACCATTAAAAAGGCAGATCTCAACTTTAAGGCTGAGGGGACCATTGAGCGACCGTTCAAAAGGAATTCGTTTGAGTTACAATATGAGCTATCGGGCAAAGAGATCCAGGGACTCGCCCCCCTGGCGGATTTCACAGTGCCGCTGCGGGGTGAGTTCAGTGCCCGCGGGCGAATTACAGGACGTGGCAACCGATTCACGTATGCCGAAGATTTGCGGGTGGGCAAGAGCGATCTTAAAGCAAATATAATGATCGTACGAGGGCCACCCAGACCTAAAATCAGTGGCAACATTACCGCCGGCCAGATTCATCTGGATGACGTGCAACTGGTTGATGCGGACGAAGAGGCCGCAACAACCAAAGATCGACCACCCCGCGTCATTCCCGATTACACCCTTCCGGTTGATGAACTTTTAGCGGCGGACTTGGATATGGATTTCAGGGCTGAACGGATTCGCGCGTCACTTGGAGATCTCGGTGAATTCGTCATGAAAATCAGCCTGAAGGACGGCCGATTCAAATCTTCTACCAGCGTTACCGGATTCAAGGGGGAGCGAATCAGCAGCGAGTTTGATTTAAACGCTGCGTCCCAACCGCCGGCGTCCGGGCTTCGGATCAACGCCAAAGACCTTAACTTTGGATATTTGCTGAGCAGCATTGACGTGACCGACTTCATCGAGGGAAACGTCAACCTGCGGATCGATTTGTCCGGCACCGGTGCCACACGCTACGACTTTCTCGGGAATGCCGAGGGCCGTATCACCATCATTGGCGGTCCGGGACGGATGAAAGGCCGGCGTATTGATCTGTGGGCGGCCGATCTGATCCCGACGATGCTATCTACCCAGTGGCAAAGAAAAAATGTGACCGAAACGAACTGTTTGGTGGCCCACATCGAGTTGGGAGAGGGCCGGGCAAAAATAGAGGATTTGCTGCTCGACACCCGGCGCATTAGGATTGCAGCCAGCGGCATGCTGAACCTGGAAACCGAAGAACTGGATGTAATTGTTGCGCCCAGACCCAAGCGGGCCAGTCTGGTCAGTCTGGCCAATCCGGTGCGAATTAAAGGCACGTTGGCTGAGCCCGAGGTATCCGTTACCCGGATTCCCAGGGGCAGACGTCTTGCCGCTGTAGGCCTTCTGGCAGGTCTGGTCAATCCTGCTTTCTTGATCTTAGCGCTCAGTGATATCGGCACCGGCCGGGCCAATTCCTGTGCTGCGGCAGTCGAACGCGTCCGGGAAATTTCGGGGATCGATTCGGAATGAGATTGTAAGTTTAATCTCTCCTGGGTTTAATTCCCCGCAGCTTGCTGCGATAAAAGTGAGTTAAATCCTAAAAACATGATACTCCGCGGCTTGCCGCGGAGAGATTTCATTCGAAAAAATCGGATATAACATATACCACGATCATGAAGGACGGGAAGATATATAAAAACACGCTCTGAGAAAATAGAATAAGATACAGTAACGAGGGAGAAAAATGAAGAACCTAATTTTCAACATGCTGGCCATCACGTCACTGGTGATGGCAATTGCGCTGCCGCAGGCCCAGGCCGGCGGTCTCTATTTGTACGAACTTGGAACTCCCGATGTCGGCGCAGCTGCCGCAGGCTGGGCAGCCCGGGCCCAAGATGCATCAACCGTCTTCACCAATCCGGCGGGAATGACCCGGCTCGATAAGTCGGAATTGCTGGTCGGTATCCAACCGCTTTATCTGCATTCGGAGTTTTCCCCGGATTCCAAGACCACCACCTCCGGCCCTGACGGGGATGCGAGCACCTGGCTGCCGGCCGGCGGCCTGTATTATGTCCATAATTTGATGCCAAAGCTAAAAGTCGGAGTCAGCGCTGTTGGTTACTTTGGTTTGGGTTTGGAGTACGAAAACGACTGGGTGGGACGTTATTACGTTCAGGAAATCAAATTGCAGGCCCTCGGGATTCAGCCGGCACTGGCCTATCAGGTCACGGACTGGCTGTCGTTCGGTGCCGGCGTAGTGGCATTATACGGCGTGCTGGATCAAAAAGCGGCTGTAAACAACATCGGTCCGAATCAAAACGACGGCAAGCTCAAGATTGAGGATGATGACTGGACCTACCAGGTGAATCTGGGGGTTTTGGTGGAGCCGCGCAAGGGAACGCGCTTCGGCCTGACCTATCTTTCGGAGGGAGACCTGGAATTTAAAGACGAGCCCGATTTCAGCAACCTTGGCCCCGGGCTGGAAGCCATTTTGCGGGCTCAAGGCCTGCTCGACTCAGAAATAGAGGTTGAGTTTACCATGCCTCAGGCAGTTATGCTCAGTGCTTATCACGAGCTGAATGACCGCTGGGCAATTATGGGCAACTTGGGATGGCAGGACTGGTCGGAGTTCGGCAAGGTGGGTGTCACGTTGACCTCGCAAGATGCCTCGAAACTCACCGTTGATCGAAACTACAAGGATACCTGGCATGTTGCCGTCGGTGGCCAGTACCGGGTGGCGGACCCCTGGCTGTTGACGGCCGGCGTTGCCTACGACAGCTCCATGGTGGACGACGATGATCGAACTCCCGATCTACCTTTGGGTGAGCAGTGGCGCTTCGGGCTGGGTGCCAGCTACGACTGGTCAGAAAAACTGGCTTTGGGTTTGGGGTACACGTTTCTCTGGGGCGGGGATCTGGACATGGACGTCAACCGGGGGCCTCTGGCGGGAAAGGTTTCGGGTACTTATGAGAATGTGTCAATGAACTTTATTAATTTTTACCTGAATTGGAAATTTTAATTAGAAAGGAGAGAGAAAATGAAGACCAATATCCAAAAGCGGATGATGTCCGAACGTCAGAACCTCTGTCAGATGACCTGGTTGACAGAGTCAATTCTGCCCATTCTGTCGGGCCAACTCCAGAAGTATAAGATGAAATTTTCTTCAAGAATATGTTCACTGTTTTTGTCGAGTCTTCTATTACTGGGGGGCAGCGCGGCAGCTCTTGCGCAAAACACACCCGGTTACAATAACAAGATACCGGACAACATTCTGACGCCGGATTCGGTTAAGACCCGAATTGGCACGCTGAAATTCTTTGACGGCATGCCGGATGCGGCGACCGTGAAAAAAGCCTACGACAATCTGGACTTCATGCGTGGTGTCGAGGTCTTCCTGAACTTCATCCCGGCGACATCCATCGAGGGAATGCGTCTCGGCATGGCGGAGGGTGGGGCAACCAAATCCAACCAATGCGTCATTTTCGACAAGCTGATGGACTCGGATCCGTTGTTCCTTACCGGCAACACGGACACCGTCTATGCCTCGGTGATGCTGGATCTGAAGCGGGACGGGGCCACCGTCATTGAGATTCCGCCGAAG
>CALZJV010000074.1 GCA_945787595.1 uncultured Desulfobacterales bacterium
TTCTTCGGGACAACATATGCTGCAGTGTTGTATCAAGCTTTTTGCCGCCTAAATTCGACATGATTTTCAAATGAGAAAAGGAGACTCCGCTGTAGCCGGCTTGCTGAATGTGGTAGGCGATAATGGCTTCAGGGTCATCATCGGTCAGATTCTGCAACCCGCGGATAATGTCCGGTTTCAGGCGCTTGTGTTTTTGTGGTGTCGGGTTTAACACCTGTCCGCCGCCGATGGTGCGTATGGGGGAATAGCTGCGAATCACAAAACGGTCATCCTTGACGATAGCCACCGGTGAGTCGAGTCGAATCTGGGCCACGGCAGTTTGTCCGGGCGGCAGTTCCTCCTGCTCCAGCAAAACCAGGTGGCCCATAACTTCGTTGGTTCCGGTGTGCAGCCTCACCAGGGTTCGGTTTTTAAGCGGTTTCTTGTTACTGGCAAGATAATGAAATGACAGATCCACCATATAACTTGAAATTAAGGCGCCCGGGCTGGACAGCACTTCTCCGCGCTGGACCGCCTCCCGGTCGAGCCCCTGAAAATTTATGGCCGTTCGCATACCGGCTTCCGCACTTTTGGCACTTTGATTGTGGACCTGGACTCCGCGAACCTTGGATGTAATTCCGGATGGGTAGACCATGATGGTATCGCCCACGGTTACTTTGCCGGAAACCAGAGTCCCGGTAATTACGGTACCAAAACCCTTCATGGTGAAGACCCGGTCGATGGGTAGGCGAAATAAACTCGAGGGTGGACGCGGGGGAATATCTCCGGCGATATTATCGAGGGCGGTGATGAGCTCGGGGATCCCCTGCCCGGTCACGGAAGAAACAGGCAGGATGGGTGAGTTCTCCAGAAAGGTTCCTTGGCTGAAATCCCGAATATCTTCAAGGGCCAGCTCCAGCCATTCCTCATCTACCATGTCGATCTTGGTCATGGCGACCAGGCCATGCTGGATCCCCAGCAGCATACATATTTCCATATGCTCACGGGTTTGGGGCATCACACCTTCATCCGCTGCAATGATCATGACCACAATGTCGATTCCGGTTGCCCCGGCCACCATGTTTTTGATGAATTTTTCGTGGCCGGGAACATCCACAATCCCCAAATGCTGACCTCCCGGCAGGTCCAGGGAGGCAAACCCCAGCTCAATGGTAATCCCGCGCTCCTTTTCCTCTTTTAATCGGTCTGTATCGATGCCGGTCATTGCCTTTATCAGGCTGGTCTTGCCGTGATCAATATGTCCGGCCGTGCCAAGAATGATCTGTTTCACCTAAAATTCTCCTAAGTAATTTATTTATTTCGACGTTGTCGCAAATATTCCGCAAAATAAGCCAGTCCCACCATGATTATCGCCAGGCCGACGACGTAGGCGAGGTGAACCCTGCCGTAGAACATACGGGTAAGGACGACGGCAAAAACAGCACCGATGACGGCTCTGATAATAAAAATTTGAAATTGGTTCAATTTATTGGCCTCTTCTCGGTACATATCAACATAATATTAAGAAAATAATTATTATATCAGTTGGCAACAAGCGTCAATGCCAAGTTTTTTCTTGATATCAATGAACCGATTTGCTATGTGAATATGTTCGGTTGGTAAGGCGGATTGGGTACTGTTTCTTTCATTTCCGTTGTAAATTCGAATTCCGCATTCCAACTGTTCGGTCTATTATGAAGTGATAGTTGGTTTGCGATTTTAGAGTTTTAAGGTAACTCCGCATTCCGATTTCCACATTCAAAATATGGTGGGTGTAGCTCAGTTGGTAGAGCCCCAGGTTGTGGCCCTGGTTGTCGTGGGTTCAAGTCCCATCACTCACCCCATTGATAAATTAAAAACCGGGCAGGGGAGTCTGCCCGGTTATTTGCTTCCGACTAAACCCTGAAAATTTAGTCGGGATTTATATTTAATTTCAAATTGAGTCAGAAACCAGATTCTGTCAGCTGACATCCGTCATCTGACCTCTGTTTTCCATCATCTGTCTTCTGTGCTCTGTCTTCCATTCAAACATGCGCCCGTAGCTCAGCTGGATAGAGCGCCGGACTTCGAATCCGTAGGCCGCAGGTTCGAATCCTGCCGGGCGTACCATAATAATAACCGGAACTTACAAGATAATTGTGAGTGCCTTAATTATTTATTGCTATAGAGGGGATAAAAAAGTCAGTATTCAACCCAAGAAATACATACGGTCGGCTTCGGCCAAACAACAACCTACGTTGACTTCAGGACAGTTGCATTAAAAAAGTGGACTGGCTATCCACAAAGCCCAAGTAAACGAATTTTTTTCTTCCCCCCCCTGGCGGGAGGGATTGAGGGAAGGGGGTAAAAATAGAGAGCATTCCTTCAACTTGGTCTTTTTGGATATCCGTAAAAAGTAGTGTTGATATGATTGTATGAGGAGAATAAATCCTCCGATCCGACAAAAGTAAGAATCACCTTTTATTCATTGGATAACCTCAAAACTTTGTTATACATTTCATCATCAATCCAATAATGGTGGTCGGTTCTGAGCCGGTCCATAAGCTCTTTTACAGATTCAATTATCCCCATCTTTTTTGCCTTCATCAACACGCCCAAAGTTCCGGATATAGGTATATTGTTTAAGCGGGCAATTATCCTAGCATCCTTATCATCTAACAGACATAGCTTTGCATTATTCTCAATGCAAAGGCATAAGGCTTCGGCTTCACCCATATGGAGATGGATCATAAGCTCTTTGATTTTAGGCGAGGTTTGTATTTCCGTTCTTATGATAAAGCCCTCATCCAGACATCTTTGCCATTGGTCGTCGCCCGAAAAGTAGGCTTTAATTTCAGAATGGACGGCCATTGGTACGTGCAGCTCCTTGAAAATCGTTTTAAGGATTTCCATCTGGCCCAAATGAAGAAAATTACTGATGGGTGTTGTATTGCTGACGATCATAAGGCTTGTTCTAAATTGGTCAAGTCACTATCTAACTCATCCGGATCCCCGTGAAACGCAATTTCGTGCTCCGCCAAGAATCTTTCGAAAGAAACCCGATCTTTATTAAGCAATGAGGCGCCATGAGCGGATGTAATAATGCCTTGTTCATAAAGACGGATTACAAGTTCCTCCATAAGCATCATCTTGGCCCGCTTTGGGGGAAGCTTAATTTGAGACGCAATTTCTTCTGGAATTTCAAGTAAGATGGATTGCATATTTTTCTCCGTTGATTGAGGTATTTTATCTTTAATTTAAAATCATGGTAAAAATAGCATAGTATCTAAAAACTTTCAAATGCAAACGCTGAGCAAGGTAATGCTCAACCTTGAGGTGGATTATTCGAAAGCGGCCAGACATAGAATTGAAATAATCCAGCGTTTGCTGCCTTATTTCATAAAATGCTGTCCCAGCTGCAAATGATCTCAGATAATTTCAGACAATCGCTTCAACGAATACATTCCCTCTAAGCCCTTGACCGGTTTTGGTTTTTTTTCATGCTTTGAATGAAATAGATGCTTAAATCGCCGATAATTTGTAGCCACAAACTCCTTTGATCCAATGATGCCTGAATCTGTAAAATAGCGAGTACGGTATCTGAAACGATCAATCCGGCTGATTTCAAAATCTTTTTCACGCTCTTTCGCAACAACCTTATCATCGATGGCCCTAGCTTGCATTTTATCAGGTCGGCTAATCGCTCCGGCTTCATAAACATACCGGCGATATTTTCTGATCCGCTCTTTCGGGCTTTTAACATTAAACTCTTTTAGGCCAAAATCGGTGGACAGAAACTGACCTTTATTATGGGTCTGCAAATGATATCCAAGAGAATTCCAGCGATAATCTTCAGGCCGATCAACGATGCCGGCACGCAACGGGTTTAAATCAATATACGCCAGACAATTTACCAATGTTTCTCCTTTATCGACAATCACGCTTTTGAACCGGTCTCCCCAAAAATATCCTCGTCGATTATGGCGCCGGTTGTAAAACCGGGCAAAGTTAACTTTAATTTCACGCATAAATTCAGAAAGATTGGATAGTTTCAACCGCAATGATGGCACCAATCCATCGGCATAGATGCGCTCATCACCATAAAAATCCACATAGCGTTTTAAAATATCCTCGTCGGTAAATTGGTTTTCAGGAATCACCCGCACCAGGATATGGAAATGGTTTCCCATTAGACAAAACCCTAAAGTTTTTACTAAATACAAGGCCGCGTAGCGCTGAATCAGATCCAACATAAAATCCTTTTCAATATCGCCCAGAGGATAACCGTCCAAGGCAGTTCGGGACATCACATGATAAACCGTGCTTTGATCATCAATTATCATTCGCTGAGTTCTTGGCATGATGGGCTCCTTTATACATAATAATTTAGACTTACATGACACAACTATTTATCCGTGTCAAGAGTTAAGTACCTGTCCCTTTATTTTTTATTTTATGTTATAATGACAGAACCCATTATGGACTCGGGAAAGACGCCCCGGTTGAACGTCCGATCCAACCGCGACCAGCCAAGGATGGTAAGGTGATTGAGTTGCCCCGGGTCGGTGGGCTGCATCACCGCTACGAATGGAAAGAAGTAGCATAGGGAAAAGTTTCTCTGTTCACTATCCGATCTCCTGGCAATGACCCGTTTTTATCTCATCCTTGGTATCAATCTTGACATGGTTAATAACCAGGTTTATTGATAACAAAGTCTTCCTGAAAGCCTCGGATAAACAGAAATCGCAACCGGCTTTAAGACAGGTGCATTAAATATGTTGTCTGAAAGACGAGGCTATTTGACATAAATGCTGCGGATTTAATTTTTGCGAGCGACAGCTGTTGTCTTGCCGATGCCGGACCCCGCACCGGTGAGAATGGCGATCTTATCTTTCAGGCGCATGAATTTTCTCGCATTGATACCGGCAGCAGACTACCGTTCAGGAGTCGAAGTGTCGGAATCCCGGGGCAGTTAAGTATCGGAATATCCGGGAATGATCGTAGGTCACCATTATTCCATCATTCCGATACGTCACCACTCCTTTCGGGTTTACGCCGTCAACTCTTTAAGGATGAGTGCCGCTCGATGCGGATTGAATATCCCGCACATGCATGGAGTAAAAAGCCTTTCCGCACCTTCCTCCACCGTGGATTCACCGGCTTTGATGTCTTCGATGACTTGATTGATGAGTCCCATTGCCACCATGCCGTGTCCGCACATGGTATTTAACTGGAGTATCTCCTCCGGCGGCAGTCGGTCGGTATTTCCCCAGCGTCCCATGGACTGGTTGATGGTGTGACGCTCAAGGCCGGCCGCTGTGCAGCATTCTCCCACATGATCGAATAGTCCGGACACCACCACACATAGACCCAAATCGGCTTCTTTGTATGCTTTTAAAGCGTCGACCAGGGTTTCGCGATCCTTGAATACCGCCTGGACCACTGCCTGATCTTCCAGGTTATCCAGCACGGCCTGGATACTGCCCTGTTTGTATTGATTGCCCAGCCGTGCGTCGCCGATTTTAATGGCGCCGTTTTCAAGGGCCATCTCCAGATAGCGTTTCAGCTTGGGGCCGGAACCCACGTGGTTGATATCTTTTGAAGGCATAATCAAGGTGACGTAATCTTCTTCCAAATAATCTCCGATTCGATGATTCGTATGTGTCATTGTTATACCTCCTGATAGCGGGGTTTACCCAACCCGACATTGGTTTTCCCGTTGGGGGCCAGCCATAGTCCGGACGCTTGAATGAAAGGATCCGTGGGTACGGACCCGTCAGGTGCGATGCGGGTTGCCACATCCAGGCTGAAAACCGATTCGATTTCCCCGGCTACCTGTTTCAGGGCGTCAAACAGATCCGGCAGTTGTTCCGGTTGGATGGCAAACTCGAGGATCGCCGAAAGCACCTTTTCATTGAGGACGTCATCTTTGAACTTTCCCGTTGCGGGATCCGACATGAGACTGGTGGTGGGATTGATCTTTTCAAACTCGACTTCCAGTTTTGCCACCGCCATGGCCACCTTCTCCACATCGTAAAAGCGAGTGCCGGTAACGCACCGGCCCACTTCAATGCCGATGCCCACCGTGCCGAGCCTAAACCGGCCGGTACACTCGTTGGTTTTCATTTCTTCGGTTCCTCTGCCGGATATCCCGGATTCTTCCGCAATGGTCAATGGATTGCTCAGAATGCTCCGGACTGTCCGGGGCCATAACAGTTCCTGCTGGCAGATCGCATCCACCGGACAATCGGCCATGCGAAGGCAATTTCCGCATTCCGCGCACTCGTCAAAGTCTATGTCGGCCGTTTCGTCCTCAAGGGCAATGGCCCCGACTGGACAATACGGAAGGCATTGGCCGCAACCGATGCAAAGGTCGTCATCAATTTTCATGTATTGCTCCTCCTGGTTTGATTTTCCCATCACACGGGCATACCCGTGCGGCGTTTCAATAGCAAACCCGGACGACGCACCGCCCGAGTTTATTTTATTCTCTTTTTATACGGGTATCCGGCGAAATGTCAAGCCGCGAATGTTTCACTCAGTTCCTTTTATATTTCGGCAGCCCGAGCCGTGTTGAACGCGCCGCATACGCAGGGTTCAAAAAGCTTTTCGGTACCCTCCTCGGCGGAGAGCTCTCCGGAGCGAACCTCTCTGAGTATTTCACGGATCAGTGCCATACCGACCATGCCGTGCCCGCACATCGTGTTGAGCTGGAGCAGTTCCGGAGGCGGCAGCCGGTCCGTCTTCCCCCACCTTCCCAAAGAGTACTCGATGGTATGGCGCGTGATATCCGCCTCCCGACAGCATTTTTGAACCGAATCGAAAAGACCCGAGACCACCACCGAAAGACCGATATCGGCCGCCGCCAGCGCTTTGATCATGTTTTTTACTTTTTCTTCGGTGTCGAAAACCGCATGGACGGCCGATTTGTCGAAAATATTTCCATAGACGGCGTGTAGTCCGCCCTGAGTATATTCGTTTCCGAGCCGGGCATCGG
This sequence comes from uncultured Desulfobacterales bacterium, assembly GCA_945787595.1. The sequence continues at coordinate 6,956 of CALZJV010000074.1, forward strand.
ACAGCTTCACGGCCCCGTGTTCCCTTGCCAGATCAAAGAACCGCCGAAGTTTCGGTTCGGCGCCTTTAATGTTGATGATATTTGAGCCCATGCAGAGAAAGACAAAGTCTTTCGATAAGCTTTCTTTTGAACCGATTCGGTGAAGCGTATGGATCATCTTGTCTTTGGTCTTGCCGGTGCCGTTTTTTCCCATGTCACAAGAACGATATGATTTAAATCTCCGGCGCTCTTGAATATTTACTTCTTTGTTTGACGATAAGCTGTTTGATGAGCGGATAAAAAACGCCCAAAAAAGCGAGAATCAATAGGATCAGCGAAAGCGGCCGGGTAAAAAAGATCGTCAGGTCGCCTTTCGCCAAACTGGCCGCACGCACGAAGTTGATTTCGGCAATTGGGCCCAGCACCAGCCCTAAAATCAAGGGCGCGGTGGGATAGTCGAATTTCTTGGTAAAGTATCCTATGATGCCGAAAATGATCATCACCCAGACATCGATCATGTTGTTGGACAAGGTATACGATCCGACAATGGTCAACACCATAATCAGGGGCATGAGAATGGTCTGGGGTACCTTTAGCACGCTTGCAAAGGCGGGAATAAAGATGGTGTTCAACACCACGAGCATGAGGTTTCCGATGTACATGCTCATAATCACCCCCCATGCCAGCTTGGGATGGTCTTTGAACAAGAGCGGTCCCGGTTGAAGCCCGTACATCATGAAGGCTCCCAGCAAAACGGCGGTGGTTCCGGAGCCGGGAATGCCCAGTGTCATCATGGGGACCAGCGCTCCGGCGGCGGCCGCATTGTTGGCGCTCTCGGGTCCGGCGACACCCTCCATGGCCCCTTTGCCGATCTCTTCCGGGTGCTTTGTCATTTTGACTTCTGTGGCATACGAAAGGAAGGATGCAAGCGTCGCGCCGGCACCGGGAAGGACCCCGATCATAAAACCGATCAATGAGCCCCGTACGATTGCCATCCGCGATCGAACCCAGTCCGCCATGGTGGGAAGCAGACTGCGGGGCGTGATTTTGACATCAAGCACCTTGAGCCTGATGATGTTTTCCATTTGAAAAAGAACCTCGCCCATTCCGAACAGCCCGATGGCAACGGGCAGAAAATCGATGCCTTTCATCATATAGATGCTGTCGTAGGTGAATCGAAGCACACCGCGTCCCACATCCACCCCGACTGTAGAGAGCAGCACGCCCAGCGCGCACATGATGATCCCCTTTACCGGAGATGAACTGGCGAGTCCCACCAGTGAAGCCATCCCCAGCATCATCAGGGAAAAGTATTCTGCCGGTCCGAATTTGAGTGCCGCTTTTGCGAGGGTGGGTGCTGCGGCCGTGAGCATAAGATTTCCAAAGGAGCCGCCGACAAAAGAACCGATGGCGCACATGGCAAAGACCGCGCCGGCACGCCCCTGCCGGGCCAGTGGGTAACCTTCTAGGGTGGTAATCACCGTGGCGGCATCTCCCGGCGTATTGAGCAAAACCGAGCTGATGGTACCCCCGTACATTACCCCGTAGTAGATACCCGACAGCATGATAATGGCCGCCGTGGGATCCATCCCGAAGGTCAGCGGCAGGAGAATGGCAACACCGGTAACCGAACCGAGGCCCGGCAGCGCACCGATGAGTGTTCCCAGCGTGACGCCGATGAAACAAAAAAGCAGGTTCGTAGGGGATACCGCTATGGCAAGGCCGAGGCTGATGTGATGATAAAGGTCGGAAAAAAACCCCATGATGTCCGCTCATTCTTGAAGTTAAAAACCCATAATCCCTTTGGGAAGCGGGACCTGAAGCCACCTGACAAACACAACGTAAAAGGAGATTGCGGTTATCGCTCCGGTAAGGAATCCGACGTGCCATTTGTGCTTTCCGATTCCGCCGACCAGAACGGCCACATAGATAAACGTGGATGCGGTAAACCCCACGACGCTCATCATCACGGCGGCAATCATGGTCAGCAAAGCGACAATCGCTACATTGATCAATCCTTTGACCTTTCCGCTGTCCGGAGTAGAGACGGCCGTCGCCCGCTTCCGGATTGCCTGGATGGTGAGCAGAATTCCCCCTCCGACAATGATGATGCTGGACCAGAGGGGAACAAAACCCGGCCCCGGCCCGAATCGGGACCAGTAGTCGAGCCGTACGGCCTGTGTAATGGCAAAGATGCCGAACAGAATCGCAATCACACCGCCGATGATATCGGCACGCTTCACGGTTTGTTCTCCTTTCCGCTGCCATAGCAGCCGGGACGGATGTCCCCGGCTGCGTTCTCCGTAAACTCTTACTCTTTGAGCAAGCCCATAGCGCCCAGGGCTTCACGGAACATCTCCTCGTTTTCCTTGATCACCGTTGTGTAATCTGCGCCCGGGATAAATCGGGGGGTCAACACCTTACCTTGGACATATTCCTTATCCCAGGTAGGGGTTTGACTTGCTGCTTTCAGCAAATCGACACTCCACTTCACGGCATCGGCCGGCATGCCCGGGGGGCCATGGACACCGCGCACCTGCCAGAAGACGATGTCGTGCCCCAGCTCGCGGAACGTCGGAACATCGGGCAGCAGTTTGACGCGCTCTTCGGTGGTGACGGCCAGCATGACGGCAAGGCCGCCCTTGACCTGGCTGATGCACTCGTTGGGGTTGGCCCAGGCCACGTCGATATGCCCGCCCAGCAGGTTACTCATGACTTCGCTGCCGCCGCTGAACGACGTGTAGTTCAGTTTGATGCCGGTGGCCTTTTCCAGAAGATAGGTGCAGACATGATCTTCGGTGCCTCTTCCGCTGCCGCCCACATTCAGGTTGCCCGGGCTGGTCTTGGCGGCTTTGACGACTTCGTCCACGCTTTTGAACTTGGAATTGGCGGCGACCACCAGCAGGTTCACATCTCCGGCCATCTGGGCAAGGGCCGTAAAATCGGTGGCCTTGATTTTCCCCAGACCCGCAAGGGGAGTCGAAATCTGGCCTGAAGACAGTGTCATCCAGGTGTTCGGATCGCCCTTCTTGTTGATAACATACGCCTCGCCGATCTGGCCGTTTCCACCTTCCTTGTTGACCACGGCAAAGTCGGCATCCGCCAGGTTGTTGTCCTTGATGGCCTTGACGATAAACCGGGCCATGGTATCGCTGCCGCCGCCGGCTTTCCAGGGAACAACAAATTCGATGGTCTGTGCTAGGCCAATACCGGCAAAAGCGATTGCCATGACCATGGCCAACGTCATGATGAAAATACTTCTTTTATGATTCATGTTTCTGTCTCCTTTTCTGTTCATTGCGGTTGAAGATAAAAACTCCCCCTATTCAGTTTGTGGGCATCACCTCCTTGTCTTTCCTCCCTCCATTTTTACACAGCCGGGCTGTCAAACAGCCGCGGAGCCGCTTTATTCATCCTTCGCCGGCGGCCTTCCGAATCCGAGGTTGGTCTTTCCGTTTATGGAAAACCATATGCCGGTCTTCTCGATTATCGATGTTATGGGCACAGACCCATCGGGTTCGCAGCGGGTAGAGATATCGAGGCTGAAAACCGTATCGATTTGTTCTGAAACATTTTTTAGAACATCGATCAGCGGCGGGATGCGATCGGCCTTTAACGGAAATTCGAGAATGGCCGATAAGACCTTCTCATCCAGCACGTCTGAGCGAAACGCTCCGGTTGACGGATCCGACATCAACTCAGTGGTGGGATTGGCCGATTCAAAGACCACTCCCAGCGCCGAGACGCCTTTTGCAGCTTTTTCAACATCCCGAAATCGGGTTCCCAGGGTCGGATGACCCAGCTCGATTCCGATACCGATCCAGCCGCTTCTGAAGCGGCCGGTCACGTCGTTGGTTTTCATCTCCTCGGTTCCCCGCCCCGAAATGTCCGATGCATATTTCCGGATCAATCTTCATAAATCTATCCTTTTGTGAACCGTCCACCGGTCATCGATCTGCGCACGGTGGAACCTTAGCGGCGGGTTGTCTTTGACGCGCAGCCAACATGATGCCATTTAAAGATAAGAAGTTTCTTTCATAGCGGATGAATCGAAAATGCTGAATTGGGCATCAGTTTCAGCTTCCGTCTTGGATGAAGCTACACCGCGACAAGACAGCCCAACATATTGAGGCGTCAATTAAACGGAATCATTAATTACTCGGATAACGAAAGCTGGCTTTATTGTCAACATTGATTTTTTCCTAAGGATTGACTGTTATGTTCTATTTGAGCATAGCTAGCCGTTTTGCCCGGGCTGGATTTTTTATAGAAGGCAGGTTCCCAACGGTTGTTCAACATCGATACTGTCATCATGTGAATCGAGCGCTTATAAACTTTAATTCCAATAGCTTAAATCCGCTGGGACGAATATATAACGGTCATGATTTTATGCATATCTTAAAGAAAAAAGAGAAAATTCCATTTTTGCATTACCCCTATCATTCCTTGGTTGAACTGTGCCCAAATTGTGCCCGTCAAGGTCAAATATTTCCAAATAGTTTCAAATGAAACCAAAAGTTAGTTAAAAAAGTAAAATAGAATCAAGTGGTTGAAATCACGATATTTTTGAGTTTAAAGAATCTTGCTCTTCGAATCTTTAGGCCGCAGGTTCGAATCCTGCCGGGCGTACCATAATAGTAAAAAAAGTCGAAGAAGAGCAGCTAACTTTGACTTTTTTTATTTTTTAATTCACCTTGACATCAGATGATTGGTCGCTTATCATCAAAACATCATGGCACGAACAACTATTGACATAGATGACCCCATCCTCAATGAGATTAGGGCAATTCAAAAAAGAGAAGGCCGATCCATGGGGAAGGTTGTTTCTCAGCTTCTTGCTGAAGCGTTAATCAAGCAGAAAAATTCAGCGGATACTCCAAAATTCAAATGGATTTCGCGACCGATGCGGTCCCATGTAGATTTGACCGACAAAGAGGAAGTTTACCGGATCCTGGATAGGGATCCAAAATGAGCTACTCCGTTGACGTTAATATTCTGCTCTATGCCTCAGATCAAGCCGGTCCCAGATACGACGAGGCAATACAGTTTTTGCTAAACCGGGCCTCGGATCCTGAACTTTTTTGTATTTGCTGGTCGACACTGATGTCTTACATTCGGATTTCCACCCATCCAAGTATTTTCTCTCATCCGCTTTCACCTGAAGAGGCCTTGGAAAATATTGAGAGTCTTCTAAAACAGCCGCGTGTGCGGGTGTTGTCGGAAGACGATGGATTCCTGGCAATTTACCGCAAAGTAAGCGGCAATTTTCCGGTTCGCGGTAATTTGGTGCCGGACGCTCACATTGCCGCTTTACTGTTGCAGCATGGCGTTCGAAGGATTTATACTGCCGATTCTGACTTTAAAAAATTTGAGTTCTTAGAAGTGAGAAATCCTTTCTCCTAAACCCATTTGAAGCACGTCCTATAATCATTGACAAGAGGCGGAAACCATTTCATGGCAACTTTTTTCAGACGATTTCAGACAGTCGCCTAAAAGAATACATCCCATCCAAGCCCTTGATCGGTCTGGGCTTCTTTTCATGCTTTGAGTAGAATAGATGTTTAAACCGCTGATAATTGGTGGACACAAACTCCTTAGAGCCGATGATTCCCGAATCCGTAAAATAGCGTGTGCGGTATCTGAACCGATCGGTTCGGCTGAGTTCAAACTCCCTGTTGCGCTCCTTTTCAAGAAGCTTATCTTTAATTACCTTGACCTTCCCCTTTTCAGGCTGATTAACAGCTCCCGCTTCATAAACATATCTGCGATACCTTCTGATCCGTTCTTTTTTACTTTTAACATTGAATTCTTTTAACCCGAAGTCAGTGGAAAGAAAATTGTCCTGGTTATTGGTCTGGATATGATAGCCCAGTGAGTTCCAGCGGTACTGTTCCGGCCGCACCACCAGCCCTGCGCGCAAGGGATTTAAGTCAATATAGGCCAGGCAGTTGATCAGGGTTTCACCCTTTTCAACAATGACACTTTTAAACCGGTCTCCCCAGAAATATCCGCGCCGGTTATGCCGCCGGTTGTAGTACCTGGCAAAGCCGACTTTAATTTCACGGACAAATTCAGAAAGGTTTGATAATTTTTCACGCAAAGATGGAACCTGCCCATATGCAAACGCACGGTCATCACCGTAAAAATCCTCATAGCGTATTTTTATGTCGTCATCAGTAAATTTGTATTCGGGAAACATCTTAACCAGAAGGTGGAAGTAGTTCCCCATAAGGCAAAATCCTAAGATTTCGACTAAATACAGCTGGGAATATTTTCTGATCAGATCCAGCATAAAATCCTTTTCAAAATCACCCAAAGGGAAACCATCCAGGGCAGTCCTGGACATCAGGACAGTGGAACAGTAATTCGGAAAAGTGGATCTATAGAGTGATGTTATAGGAGGATTTGATTAAATCTGAGAGTTGCAGGGGAATTTGGTTCCACATCCCAGGCATGATAAACAGTCGTTTCATCGTTTATTTTCAATCTTTGTGTTCTTGGCATCGTTAACCTCTCTACCCTACTAATTCGAAATTATCACCCGTTTATTTCATGAAAAATCATCCGTGTCAAACATAAAGAGCCTGTCCCTCTTTTTGTTTTTATGGTAACTTTCATGATTGGGTAGTTGGGATAAGTAGATCCATGTCAAAATGGAAAATTTAATGCCTATCTGGAGAAAATAATGAAATGGACGGTGATTTGGCTGCCTCCAATAGATGGCGGTGATTTGGAAGATAGTAGGATTGTTTTGGATAAGTTTAAGGGTGTCTATATCTGGATACATAAACCAACAGATCAGGTTTTGTATATTGGAGAGGCTGGAAGAAATAAGAGGAACTTTTATGAAAGGGTGGTTAAAGAAGAAGTAAACTGGTTGAAAAACGGAAATTGGAATATTTACGACTTTGATAAGGAACCGGATTTCGGTAAGATGTTAAGAAGATATTTGGATTGGCAAAAGGCTAGGGATCCGGAAGTGAATAAAGAAGAAGTAGTTTATATTCCAAATGTCTCTAATTCACCACCAGAGGTTTGGAGTAGCTGTTGGCAATCAAAAGTGGATGACTATATAAATAATTTGCAGTTTCTGTTTTGCACCGGTGAATGGAGTTCTGATGAAACCAAAAGACTATATATTGAAAGATTGCTATTGTGGAAATACAAAAGGTTTTACGCTCAATCGCCCGATTTAGAAAAGGATAATCGTCGAATTTCCATTGGCAAAGTAGATAAGCAAGTCCCTCAGGACATCACTTTCAACCATATTGGTTGCGTGGAAAGTGTACCCAAAATGGTTCGGGACGCTTTGCCTCCGTCGTTGGATTAAATTCTTCAAGACACGATAGAAATCATATCATCGGAATAAAACATTAGATGAAAATTCATGGAAAAATTCGAAAGTATTTGGTTTCGCTTTTAGTTATCACACTATTTTTAGCAGGCTTATTGCAAGATGTTTATGCGGGGGTAACTGCGGGCACAAACGCCCAAAAACAGTGTGTCCAACGTTATGGTCTTACTTTCAACGGCGTCGGTCTGTGGACAAGACTGCCGACTGTATTGAAACTTTATGGCCAGCCACTGCGTATAGAACCTAAGGATAGTATTAACAACAACCGCGTAAATGGCAATTATTACTATAAAGATATTAAATTGCTCATTTTTAATTCAATTGTATGGCAGATTAATGTATTGACCCCAGACATTTCCACCAAGTCAGGTATTCATCTTTCCAGTGAGTTTTCAGAGGTCGAGAAAATGCTTGGTGTTAAGCTAAGGAATCCGATTTCCGGGCAAAACAATAGAGATAGGTATAAAATCCCAATCTGTCCTCCTGATCCTCCTGAAGTGGAGGAATATGTGACATTTAGCTTTAATCAGGACAATCGCCTCGTAGAATTTACTGTTGAAGGGGTATTCCCATAATCTAATGCTGATGTACTCTTTGACACATGACCAATCAAAGGAGCTTATGGTCTGTTGGTAGCGGGTTTTCATCTATGGCGGTGCGGACTGCAAATTTATTTGGGATGCAAATCCTTTCCACTTTATACGATACGGAAGACAGTTTAGGACATACTTTCGAATTATCAAATTGTTACCATAGGGGGTGAAGCTGATTATTTTTAGGGGCATAGCGATTTTCTTAACCCAACTGCCGATTATCCTCTTTATCGGCGGCAAATATGATTTGCTGTTCGGATTTAATCAAACTCATTCAGCTTTCACCCTTATCATATCTCTGTTTGTATTGGTTCCTCTTCTTAATCTGGTCTGGCTTATTATCGAAATTACCTTATCTGTTAAGCAATTTAGACACCGGAATAGAGCATTATCTTTTCTATTACCGCTGATTGCCATTTTTTTCTTTGTAGAGTCCATTGCTATAGACCTCTATTTATTATCACAAGCGAGAATGTGACTTTATCCATAAGGAAGTCAATGAACAGGAATTAATATCCAAAGGGATGAACTAGGCCACCTTCCCAAGCATAGCGATGATAGCTCCAAGGCATGGTTGTATGGCAAATTATTTGTAGCCTTAGTAACCAATAAGCTGATAAATTATGCAACTAGTTTTTCCCCCTGGGGATACATCTTGGAAGAAGACTCGCCCGCAAAGCGCCTGGCGTGAATTCGGTTTTGTTTATAGTCAGGTCAAGCGTGCAATCGAGCCGCACTTGCCAATGGAAGAAATGATTGCACGTTGGAACGAAATATCAAAATTACTTTCTGAACCTAAACGAAGACGTAACAATCAGTTATCACAATATTTTTGAGCATAATAATAGGGTTAAATAACTTAGCGCTTATGGGGGTGTCCCCCTGCACCCTTAGAGTTCAAAAATGTAACGCTTTCTTTATTCGGTAAAACCCTTAACTTGTCGGGAGAGGAGGAATCCGCCTTGGAGGACTGAGCGTCAGCGAAATCCTACCGCAGTTCAGGCAGGTGTTCGAACTTGTTCTGAGCTTGTCGATGGATCCTGCACCCGCAGAGCGAGATTTCACGGCTTGATTACAGGAATCAAAGAGTTAAACGAGCGTACCATAATAAATACAGGCGCTTACGAACCAATCGTGAGTGCTTTTATATTTTACACTATAGTTCGATGGCGGCTATTTCAAGGTCCGGTGTACTTACACCGGCTTTGAGGCTGAGACCATCCGCCCCGATAAAAACTTTGGTGGCGTTTACCTGTCGGATCATTTCCATGGTCAACGGCCCTACAAGAGCATGCGTTGTGGGGTTGTAAGTACCGGGCAACAACACCAGTTCGGCTGTCATATTCACCGTTTCCAATTCCGATATTACACCGAGCAGTTCGCTCAAATTTGAACTCCGTGTGCTGAAATCTTTTTTCAGGTTTTCGATTATTCGCTGTTGCCGCTCGGCAGGCAAATACGAATGATATTTATCCTCATAATTCAGTGTAGTTCTCCTTTTTTCTAAAGGTAAGAATCAATTTTCAACGCACGATTGCGTCATACAGTATGTTTATTTATGAATGGTTAAAGAGTTTGTTCAGGCATCTGTTACCAGGCTTGCCGGATCAAAGTCGGGATTTGTCGGTTCAACACCCCATTCTTTTTCCACTTCAGTCACAAACCTTCTTAAATCACCGGCCACGGAATCAGAAAGAGGTGTCGGTTGATGGTTGACCAATATATCCTTCACCTTTTCTTTGGCCAAATCATAGGGGTCTGGTTTCCCGGCATTTATCCAGGTAGTTCGATTCATGCGCTCAAAAAATTGCGGTCTGCTTTGTGCTCGCATATATTTCAGGGTCACTGGTGACATTAGAAAATCGGACATTTGGCCTCCTTCCTTGATTTCATCCACACATAATGTCTCATCACTGACTTCGACCCCTCCAAGAAAATACTTTATCATATCAATTATGTCGCTATCCAATAACAATTGGGGAAAATCCACAACCATGCCACACTCTAACATTCCTGCTCCGTATAAGACATTGTTCCCTGACATTGCCGCAATGAGAGCTGTTAGAGTTTTTTCGTGACCGGCTTGTGCGCTACCGGCGATATTGCTATCCGTCTACGTCCCGCCGCTCCAGGAAGGTACTCCGTAAAATTGAGCCATTTGGGCGTTCATGGCCGCAAATAACGCCATTTCCGGTGAACCCACCGCAGCTTCGCCGCTTTTTAGATCCATCGAAGTCGTTGAACTGCTGCAAATCACAGGAGCTCCTGGTCGAACAGCTTGGTGCATCACGACACAGGCAAGAAATTCGGCATTTTGAACAGCCTGAGTGCCTGCCAAGGTAACCGGACTGGTAGCGCCCGACAGCGCCATCGTTGTAAAACGGACCGGAATACTGAGTTCGGCAGCCTTCATGCCAATTTCACAGCAATGTTTGACCAGGCGTAACGGGGTTACCGGGCAGGTAGAAGCGCATATTAGGGGATTATCCACCAATGTGTCTTCTCCACCGGCAATGATGGCCGACATTTGATAGATTTTTTCCAGACACCTGCCGTCACCAGGTCCTAGACTAACCGGTTTGTCTGTGTTATTCACAAGCGCTTCATAATTATGGAGTGTATAGGCCATGGGGTCTACATCCAGTGAAGAAACAGGTCGATGACAAACGCCATAGGCATCCAGTGCATCCATTAATCTTGCTCCTGCAGCCAGATCCTTTTTGGTCGAGTCCCTGATTTCACCGGTATTGATATCGACAACACGGACACCTTCGCCAAATGAGGTGAAAGTCACCCTTTTACCTTCCATGATGTAGCTTTTATCATGGTTGCGTGCCCCCAGCACAATTCTGGACGGTGCTGTTCGTATGGATTTTTCTACAAGGTAGTGAGGGATTTTGACTATCCTTTTATCGTTATCTACACGGCAGCCGATGGAATGGAAGAGATCAATGGCATCATCATCTTCCACATAAACACCGGTTTTTTCGAGTATTTCAAGGCTGGCATAGTGGATATCGGCAATCTCATCGTCGGACAATACTTTGAAATCAATACCTTTAATTTGAATTTTACCGCTGCAAATGGCACGATTCATTTCATTTCCTCCTTTCATATGGGCAATGGTTTTCGGTGCGTGCCTGTAAAGCTAAATGCTTATCTCACGCGAGCCGAGCCATAACTCCCTAATTAGTGCCCATCCATAAATGGCCATTGCCATAGATGGGCACCTGATGGTGTTTCCAATCCAGAAATGCGGATTTTTGCCCAAGGTCAAGGAAATCAAGCGGTTGTGCGGAGACGTAGCTGGCTACGTCGCACAAACAAACGCGCCGATTGACGCCGAGATTGGGCAAAAAGACCATTTAGCAAAAAATCCCGACACGGATGCCAAGATCTCCATGCTTATATAACCTTTTTAATAAAGATAAAAGATTAGACGTTGCTTTTTCAAAGCGGATGAATCGAAAATGGTGAATTGTATGCCGGCCTCAGCTTCCGACTTCGCTCTACGAGCTATGACAGGACAAGGCAGCCCAGTATATTGAAGCGCCAATTAATGTAAACAAAAAATATCCGATTAACCAAAGCGGGTTTTGTTGTCAAGATTAATTTTTTTTGTCGGCAATGCAATTTTAGGACGGTTTGAGCATCGCTCACCGTTTTGCCCGCGGCTGGATTTTTTTAAAGGTAGGTTTCAATTGGAAAATCGGTTGCGCGTGGAGCGGTCATGAATTTATGCATAACTTAAAGAAAAGCGAAATCCGCCTTCGGAGGATTCGAATTTATTCTGAGTTTGTCGAAGGATCCTGCCGGGCGTACCATAAAATATGAAAAAGGGGATGAGCTATGGTTCGTCATCCCCTTTTTCATTGTTTGAAGAATCGATAGGCTTTGGACCAAGCAGCAGGCTTTTGCGCATTCGACGCGTTCGAATTTATTGTGAGCTTGATAAATGCGGATCATCTCTTATTAAACTCAAATTTCTCACTTCGGACTCATCCCCAAAGGCGATGATTTTTTTCCCCGGACACACCGATGGCATTGCTTACACACTGCAATCTACAAGATTCTGATCAGCTTTACTACAGGCTTCGCTTTTGCTGCCGTGCCAGACAGCGCAATCCCTTGATGCCGTGTACCAAAAAGCAGGATAGGGTGATAGTGTTACGACAGGACACCGAGAAAAATAATAAAATTGTGATATATTTTATTGATAGTTACATTTTTGTTGTGATTGGGACAATGAGGACCGAAGCTGCTAAACGTTTAAAATAAGCGTTTACAAAAATTACCGTTCTTTGTAAAAGAGTCTAATGCGGTCAGGCGGAGCCCTTTATCTTTGCTGATTGGCCAGGCCGGCAATTACTGATTTGGCACGAAAACATCCCAGCCACTGGTGCTGATAGAATCAATTTGAACCTTTTAATAAGCTAACCGATCTAACCAAATATCTGGATCTTAGCCTAAACCGGTAAAGATGGGGAAGTTAATTGATAGAACAAGCAGGAATAACAGAAAAATCCTCCGATAAATCTCTGGAAGCGGCCATTAATGCCGAGCGTGTCACCAAGGCCTTTGGCGTGGGAAAAGATAAGATTCTGGCGCTGAATGATGTTTCCGTGGCCATTAAGGAAAATGAGTTTTTCACCTTGCTGGGGCCTTCCGGGTGCGGCAAAACGACACTGTTGCGTCTGATTGCCGGTTTTGACCACCCCACTAAAGGCATGATCAGCCTCCACGGGCAGGACATCTCACACTTGCCGCCTTATCAGCGTTCGATCAATACCGTGTTTCAAAGCTATGCATTGTTTCCGCACATGACCGTCGCACAAAACATCTCTTTCGGGTTGGAGATGCTGGGCAAATCAAAAGACCATATCAAAGAGACGGTGGGTGAAATGCTGGCCTTGGTGAAAATGGAGGAGCTTCGCGATCGCCGTACGGACCAGATATCCGGTGGACAGCAGCAGCGCGTAGCCCTGGCCAGAGCCCTGGCTCCCAAACCGGAGGTTCTGCTGCTGGATGAACCGCTCGCCGCCCTCGACTACAAGCTGCGCAAGGAAATGCAGATAGAACTGAAGAGATTGCAGCATGAAACGGGCATCACCTTTATTTTTGTCACCCATGACCAGGAAGAAGCCCTGACCATGTCCGACCGCATTGCGGTAATGGAAACCGGGCGGATTCTCCAGGTGGGTACGCCTCGCCAGATATACAACCATCCCGTCGAACGCTTTGTGGCTGATTTTATCGGCAGCACCAACTTTCTTTCCGCGGAGGTTCTCTCGAGCGAGGGCCGCAGCGCCAGGCTGAAGCTTTCTTCCGGGAAAGAGGTCAGTGTCGAGCTGCCCGAGGGCATGCTGCCAGACGTCAGGGTGACCGCTGTGGTCCGTCCGGAGTATGCGCAGCTCTTTGCAGAAACAGAAAAAAACGGGGACTTACGGGGTGTGCTCGAAAACATTGTGTATTTCGGCACGGACACCCATTATCATATCCGCTTGCCGGACGAGACCCTGTTTGTGATTCGCCGTCAGAACCGGCGGGAAGATACGGAAACATATGAAGTTGGGCAGTCGGTCGATATTGCGTTCAAACCGAATTCCGTGCAAGTGTTGAGGAATTGATGTTGGAAAACAAGGCGTTAGTGTCCAATCTAGAGGTGGATGCGCAAAGAAGGCGTACCCGCAGGAGCTGGCTGTTGAGCACCCCGGCCTTGCTGGTCCTGGCTTTTGCCGCATCCGGACCGCTCTTGATCGTTCTGGTCTATTCGTTTCTCACCTCCGGTGAATACGGCGGCGTGGTCTGGGAGTTTTCAACCGATGCCTGGTTCAACGTGGTTTTTCTCAGGGATATATTCGATGACAAATTAGGATTGGCGGATGCCCATCTGCGCATCCTCTGGAGATCGGTCAAACTTTCGTTCTTTACGACGGTGGCCACACTGGCCATCGGTTTTCCTACCGCTTATTTCATCGCCACACGGCCGCGGACAACCCGCAATATATGGCTCTTCCTGATCACGATTCCGTTCTGGACAAACCTGCTGATCCGAACTTTCGCGATCCTGGAAGTAATTCGCAACCAGGGACTGATCAATATGGTCCTGCTGAAGGTGGGGCTGATCGACAGCCCCATACGGATGATTTTCACCGACTTCGCCATCATGGTGGGGATGACCTATGTCTATTTGCCCCTGATGGTGTTGCCGTTGTATGCGTCCATGGAGCGGCTGGACTTTAACCTGGTAGAAGCGGCCTATGATCTTTATGCCTCGCGAAACAAGGTGCTCCGCCGGGTGATCATCCCGCTGGTCAAACCGGGGATCATCGCCGGGTCCATCCTGGTTTTCATTCCGTCGCTGGGGGCATTTGTAATCCCCAGGGTTCTGGGGGGCGGCAAGAAAATGATGCTGGGCAACCTGATCGAGCTGCAGTTCGGCGCAGGACGCAACTGGCCGCTGGGCGCCGCACTCTCCATCACCCTTTTGAGCATCGTGATGATTGCCCTGCTGGTTTACGTGCGCACGATACAAAATGATTCGGATGGCCTGCGATGACGCCCACCATGAATAAGCAGAAACCGTTTTCCCTTAAGAAACAGCCGGGCTTCAGCTTTATTGCCATTGCCTGCTTCGTGATGCTGTATGCGCCTATTCTCATCCTGATTGTGTATTCGTTCAATGTTGGCGAAAACATTGCCGTCTGGGAAGGCTTCTCGCTGCAGTGGTATGTTTCGGCCTGGCATAACGAAGCAGTGCAGGACGCAGCCATGCGTTCACTGATTCTGGCTTTGCAGGCATCGATTTATTCGACCGTACTGGCAACCATGGCCGCCCTGGGAACGACCCGGATACGCCCATTTCAGGGTTTGACGGCCATCTACGTGATGATCAACCAGCCCCTGATGGTGCCGGAGATTGTCACCGCCGTGGCGCTGCTGACGATGTTCGCTATCATCAAAACGGCGACAGGGATTCAGGGCATGATTTATCTGGTCGCGGCCCATACCGCTTTCTGCATCCCGTTTGCCTACCTGCCCATTCGTGCCAGATTGGAGGGGATGGACCTCATGCTGGAAACGGCGGCAGCCGACCTTTACGCCACCCCCTGGCAAACCTTCCAGCGCGTCACCCTGCCGCTGCTCTGGCCGGGCATCATCGCCGGTGCCATGCTGGCATTCGTCATATCTTTGGATGACGTCGTAATAACCGAGTTTGTAAAATCATCTGGCCAAGAGACGCTGCCGACCTATATGCTGGGCCAGCTTCGTCGAATTATAACACCGGAAATCAATGCCATTTCTACTGTCCTGGTCAGCCTTTCGATTATGGTGGTCGGGCTGTTTTTTGTCATCGATAAGAAATTTGGAAAATAGGCGTACGAACATTATTAAACAAAAAGAAAGGAGGTATGCAGTCGCTTATACAATTGGAGATATTCAACAGTTGAACCCACATTACAGCAAAGGAGTCTTCTCATGAACAAGAAAATGGTTTTGGTCGTTGTTGTGGCGGCAGTAGTGGTTTTTTCAGGGGTTGCGCAGGCAGCCGGTGTATTGAACCTGTATAACTGGGGTAACTACACCAACCCCGAAATGATCAAGAAATTTGAAGCAAAATACGATATCAAGGTGACCATCACCGACTATGACTCGAATGCCACCGCATTGGCAAAGGTTAAAGCCGGCGGGCACGGCTTCGATATGGTTGTCCCTTCAGCCAATTATGTGAAAATCTTTATCAACGAGGGGCTGGCTCTGGAAGTACGCCCGGACCAGATGGAAAACTTCAAGCACGTCGCCCCTGAATGGCGGGACCCGGTGTGGGACCCGGGGCGTCGGTACAGCGTACCGTGGCAGTGGGGCACGGTCGGCATGGTTGTTGACACAGAATATTACAAAGGCGACATCAACACCTCTTCCATCGTTTTTGACCCGCCGAAGGAGCTTGTCGGCAAAATCAGCATGCCGCCTGAAATGGGCGATGTTATGGCCCTTGCCCTGATGTATGTCGGCAGCGAGCCCTGTTCCACCGACAAGGCGGCGCTGAAAAAGGCGCGTGATGTATTGATGGCTGCAAAACCCAAATGGGTGTCCTTTGACTACGGCCTGACGGAAAAGATGCCGCGTGGCGATTACAACGCGGCAGCCTACTGGAACGGCGCAGCCTTCAGGGCGCGTCTGGCAAAACCTTCCATTAGATTCGGCTATCCGCGCGAGGGCTTCCCGGTATGGATGGACAGCGTCGTCGTGCTGAAGACCGCAAAAAATGTCGAAAACGCCAAGGTGTTCATGAACTTTATCATGGAACCCGAGAACGCGGCCCTGATTTCAAGTTTCGCACGCTATGCCAACGGCATCTCCGGATCGGAAAAATTCATGCCTGAAGATATGAAAACCGCCGTGGAAATTGTTGTTCCCGACGAGTTCAAGGATGTCGGTATTTTTGTTCCGGCCTGCTCCAAGGAGGCCAACGATTACTACACCGCCATCTGGACAGAATTGACCAAATAATGTCCCGGGGCATGCATTTAATAGCGGTATAAATCTTGTGAAACAGGAGGGTCTGATAGCCAGACCCTCCTGTTTTAAGTTTTGAACCTCAATCTGTTTTTTCGAGGAATATAATGGATACCTCTGTTACACTAGCAAACTGGCGGACCATGCCCTACAGTTCGCAGTCCTTTCACAATCTGAGCGTGCATGGGTGTTTGAAACCGATCTGCGATCCATTGAATCACTGGTTTTTGAAGACCAGCACGGGCAGGAGCGACGGCTTCCGGAAGTGCTTGACACAACTGCCACCAGGGGACTGGTTGTCCTTCAGGGGGGGCGGCTTGCCGCCGAACGCTACAGTCAGGGCTATGATGGAACAATCCCGCATATTTTATTCTCGGTGAGTAAATCCCTGACCGGGGCGATGACCGGGATTTTGGTTGATCGAGGAATGCTCGATCCTGAAAGCCCTGTGGTTACATATGTCCCGGAGGTTGCCGGTTCGGCTTATGGCGACTGTACGCTGCGGCATGTGCTCGACATGACGGTCAGTTCTGCATTCATTGAAGAATATGTGGACATGTCAGGTGATTACGGCCGTTATCGTCGTGCCACACTATGGGATCCGGCGCTTCCCGGAGAGGAGCCCGATACCCTGCATGACATGCTGGCAAACCTTTCGCCGGCGCCGCAACCGCATGGAAAAAAATTCAATTATCTTTCACCTAATTCCGACCTTCTCGGCTGGGTTGTGGGGCGTGCTGCCGGCCGGGATTTCGGCAGCCTGTTCTCCGACCTGGTATGGAAACCCATGGGGGCCGAGGCCGACGCCTATATAACCGTCGATGGTGAAGGGACGCCACGCACGGCCGGGGGGATTTGCGTGCTGCCCCGCGATCTGGCACGTTTTGGTGAGATGATGCGCCTGAACGGAAAAGATATTCTGCCCGCTTGGTGGGTGGAGGACATTCGGCACAACGGCAACCATGAAGCCTGGGGAAAGGGCGATATGATAGAGCTGTTTCCAGAAGGCCGCTACCGCAGCAAATGGTATCAGACCGGTCATGTTTCAGGGGCATACTGCGGTATCGGTATTCACGGGCAATGGCTGTGGGTTGACCCCCAACGCGAGGTTGTCATCGCCAAGGTCTCCGCTCAGGAAGAACCGGTAGATGACGAAACAGATATCTTGCTAATTCGTGCTTTCGGAGCAATCGCCGAAGCAATTGGTTAGCCATCCTAAAAATTTAAGAGAAAATAACCTTACCCGGGAGCGTACAAGTGATAAGAAAGTCATGACCACCGGCTGGGCCGGTGGTCATGACTTAATAGTTTCAATCCATTATACCTAACAGATCGAATTGGCCATAGGCAGTTGCTTACTCGGGAGAGAGCGTCAGTGTCTATGGCCTTTTTTATTTAAAAAATCGAGATGAGAGGAAAACAATATGGTATTATATGAACTGAGACAAAAACCCCACCTGTCCGCTTCGTCAATTGGCGACTATATTGACTGCGGCATGCTTTACAAATTCGGAAGGGTTGACTGCCTGCCCAACCGGGACAATAATTCTCTTGACATAGTGTAATTAAATACAGTATTATTATTTACACTTATTAAAAAGGTCAGGATCATGGAATCAAAACCGCTTACAATTCAACAGGACAAGGTTCTCCGGTTTATAGATAAACACCTTCACGCTGAGGGTTTTCCTCCCACGCTTAAGGAAATCGGAGTGGCCGTCGGCTTATCCAATGTCAACGCCGTTCGAGGACATGTGCTGGCGTTGGAGAAAAAGGGATATATCACCAAAGCCCCGGACCGTGCCCGTTCCATTCAGATCATTAAATCCCCTTCGCCACTGAGTCGGCTAAAGCGCAAGATGCATAAAATTCTCAAAACCGATAAAGGGGTTTATCATCAGGTGGTTTATGCCCTGGCATGGGTTACTTATCTGAAAAAACCATATTTTGCGGAACCAATAAGGGAGGGGGTCATCAAAACCCTGAACGCCGAAAGTCTGAAAAGGGGGTGGGAGCTGATTCAAACCAGAATCGCACCGGACCATATCAGCATAGTGGTTAAGGTTTGGCCCAATCATTCACCTCAGCTAGTGGTTCGACGGTGTCAAAACTCGGTCAAAAATATCCTAAAACCTACCCTGGATCTTCATTCTGACAAAGAACTCTGGGGCAAAGGATATGTGGCGACCACGTCGCTCAATCTGCTGCCTCAGATGATCGAACGGCTGCTGAATAACCAATTCAGCGATTTCACCGGTGACGGCAAATAAATAAGGCATCGATTATGGAACGTAAACAACGACATGCGACTTATTTGGGATCGACCCTGTCCACATGCCCAAGCTGTCTTGATCTGGTAAAAACCAAAATACTTGTAAAAAATCATAAGGTGTATTTTCAGAAATTTTGTCCCAACCACGGCTATTCCCGTGCGTTGGTCAGTGAGGATGTGGGTTATTATCTGAGTGTAAAAGAATTTGCCCGGCCGGGATCCATACCGCATTATTTTTCTACCGAAACACATAAAGGCTGCCCCCTGGACTGCGGGCTCTGTCCGGACCACGAGCAGCATACCTGTCATCCGATCGTGGAAATAACCGATCACTGCAATCTGGATTGTCCCATTTGCATGGCGGACAATCAAAGCCGGGGCTTCCTGTCGCCCGCCAAATTTTCCGCTATTGTAGAAAACCTCATCAAAACAGAAGGTTCGCTGGAAAATATTACCCTCAGCGGGGGAGAACCGTCTTTGCATCCTGATTTTTGGGAATTGGCCGCTATCGCAAATCGACCTGATATCTCCCGTATTTCCCTGGTTACAAACGGTCTGCGAATTGCTGAAGACCGGGAATTCTGCCGGCAGTTAAAAGAAGAAAACATCTATGTCATTCTTCAATGGGATGGATTTGAAAACCGGTCCTATAACAGATTGCGCGGCGCCGAGCTGGTTGACCTAAAAAACAAGGCCCTGCAGAATCTTGAAAAATATGATATCGCCTGCCAGCTGATATTCGTGGCCGCACGGGGAATCAACGAGCACCAGCTCGGCCGGACCTTACGTTTGGTGCTGGAAAAGGATTTTATTCTCTCCCTGGTCATTCAGCCGCTTGCCTATCCCGCGGCGCAACATGCGTCCGGCAGCCTTGACGATCGGGTATCGGGTTTCGATCCCCTCAACCGAATTACGATTCCAGGTGTTATCAAAGCGTTGGCGGAACAAACCCCCGAGCTTGTGAAACCGGGGGATTTTTTTCCACTCCCATGTTCTAATCCGGAGTGTGTATCCCTGACCTATATGCTGCGTCTTGATGACGGCCGCTATATTCCTTTCCCGCGTTTTGTAGACATGAAAAAATATCTTCACCTCCTGAGCCAGTCCGCCACCTTAAGTCCCAGCATGGAAACCGAACAGGCCCTGCATGAAATCATCAATCA
>CALZJV010000075.1 GCA_945787595.1 uncultured Desulfobacterales bacterium
AATTAACAAATACCGCACCCCTTCATAAAGAAGAGAACCCGAAGATTGATCGTATAGCATCTTATCGATAATTTTATTTTCGGACATTTGATTGTGTTTAAATTTATTATAAATCGAAAACCTCAGTCCTCTGGGCCAGGTCAGAGATGATCGGCTCTGCCATAGATCAAATCTGTTCCAGGTTTCAGGTGTCAGGTTTCAGGTGTCAGTAAAAACCGAATCCCGAAACCTGAACTCTGATTTGGTTGCAACTGAGGGCCAACACAAGTGAAAGAAAGTCCATTTCTTGAGCCCCTCCAACACAGCGGATCGTATCCGGCTGCTGAAACCTTGTATGAAACTTCATTATGCAAGTATGAGATTCCGCCTGGCCGGAACAGCGAACAAATTGAACGTCGAACATCGAACGTCCAACATCGAACGTTGAATATTGATGACGCTACGCTTTATCGATTTTAACACATGCGAACCGAAAAAGTTCGAAGAGTAGATTCGCTATGTTCAGTCTTTTTTTTAAATTGACAGAATACATTATTCTTTAGTTAACCCAACGTATGAAACTAGCCATGGGCAACGTTTCTTTTTTGATTAGACCGGCCGTTTTTTTGGCCGGCGGCTGGGCTGACACCTGAAGCCTGCAACCTTAATACGGCTGGTAAACGCGACCATCCACATCACCCCTCCGGGGTGGACCAAAGCCGGGCCCTCCCTCCGGGCTGTAAGCCCTACGGGCTGGAAGCTGGACCCAGACTGTTTACTACCCTAATTTCTTCAGCTATATGCCAACCCAACCCTAACGCTGCAACAGGGGGGTTGACTTTATGATTGCCGACCAGCGCGAAGCTGCCGAGTTTTGTTCCTATCGATATCCAGCGTCTCCGGGTCCACAACAACCCCATAATCCTCGCTAGCCTTTTTTATGGATAAAACGCCGTTACGAACCTCTTTTGCCACCTGCTCTGCTGGTCTTTGATAAGAGTCCCCGTAGCCTCCGCCCCCTCCTGCAACCTGGCGCAAAACGGTTCCTTTAGGAATGTCCTCAATGAGCTCCTTGGATTGCGGCTTGTGGCTTTTCCCGTCCGGAAAATTAAATTCCATTTCATTGATGCCGCCCTGCTTGCCGCCGAAGAGACCAAAAGCACGGGCTTTCTCATCGATCCCATCACCAAAGACAACGCCTTTGGAATTCTCGCCTTCAAAACGGATAATCGTTTCGACGCCTAAACCGCCGCGCCAACAGCCGGCGCCCGCAGAATCCGTCGCATATTCATGTTTGACAATGATGTTGGGCGTTTGAAGCTCAAACATTTCCGGGTCCTGGGCCAAAATCCCTCCGGCACAATTGATCAACCCGATATGATCGTAACCGTCATAGCCCCTCGTGGCGCCGGACCCGCCTTTGAGCGCGTTAAAAAGAATATCGACATAAGGCCGGTTTGCCCTTGGGTCATGCCCTGAGACCGCCAGGGCCAGCATCCGATTCCAGCCGGCTGTCACTCGATTCGGCAGGGCTTTAGACAAAGCCTTTAAAATGGCATCCGCATTGGGACCGGTAATACTGTTGCCGAAAGTGGTGGCTGCCGGAAAGCGAGCATTTAAAAAAGTGCCTTCGGGAATGTGAATGTGTAAAGGTCTCGTGAGTCCGTCATTATGCGGAATATTGGGATCGATCAACATCAGAAAGGTTAAAATAATCGCCGATACACTGGCACTTAATGGCGCATTGGCAAAGCCTTGGGTCTGGTTGTCGGTGCCGGTGTAGTCGAAAAATATATCATCGCCGCTAACCGAAATAGTCACCTTGATTCTGAATCTTGAGCCCTCATTAAACCCATCGTAATACATCCAGCTTTGGCCCTCATAGCTTCCATCCGGAATGCGCTGGATTTCAGAGCGAACCATTTTTTCGGTGGAATCAAAAAGAAGCATAATATGCTCACGAAGGCTGTCGATGCCGTAACGGTCGATCAGTGATGTAATAAGTCTCTCTCCCACCACACAGCTGCCAATTTGAGCTTTGATATCTTCCTCGACAATGGGATAGCGGATATTTGCGAAAATAAGATCCCAGACATCCCGTCTTATTTTACCTTTTTCGAACACTTTAACCGGCGTGATCCGCAGCGCTTCCTGCCAGATCTCACGGGCATGCGGATTATATCCGCCCGCTACCGCACCACCGATATCCGCCTGGTGCCCTTTGACTGCTGCCCAGGCAAAAAGCTCGCCTTGGTGAAAAACGGGTTTGAAGGTCGCCACATCGGCATTCTGATTGCCCCCGCTAAAGACATCATTGTGCAAGATCACATCCCCAGGGTGAATATCATCACCGAAATATTCGATGATTTTTCGGCATACCGGCTCAAGGGCAAAGGCAAGCACCGGAATGTACTCTGTCTGCTCCAGAATCCTGCCGGCGGCATCGTAAATCCCGGTAACAAAATCACGGGCCTCATTGAGAATGGGGGACCGGGTGGTCCTCAACAACGTGTAGCCCATCTCCTGGGTGATGGCCTTAAAGCGGCATTGGAGAATGGATGTCAGGACCCGATCTTTATCATCGATTGGTTTCATGGAACCTCGAATAAGTCAACTACCTGCTATCAAAGAGGTGGCTTGCTGATCCCCCTAAAGGGGGGGCATTATAAATTTCAATTTCACCGCAAAGGCGCGGAGCACGCAGAGATTTTGCTTTGCTTTTTTTTGCTTTCCGCTGGGAGGGCGGAAAGCAAAAATCAACGACCCTTTGGAACTGTCAATCCGAACTAAAAATAAAAACTCTCAATAATTGCCTTGACTGTGCACATTTGCTGAAAGCTTTTCTTTTACCGTCCTCTCAACGGCAAATGAAAAATATTATTCTCTCTGCGATCTTTGCGCCTTGAGCGAAGCGGGCGGTGAGTTTTCACTTACCTACATGCTAAGCATAGCTTGGACCATCCTGCTTCGCGGGAAGGTTTAAGGAATTATTTTTTATCTCTCCCTTATTTCGATTAAGGATGTCTTGCCTGATTCCCGGGGTAGTGAAAATGGCGCAACGAGCTCGATGGCGGGATTAACCCGTAATCTGTTTCGGATGTGGTTTGCCAGCTCTTTTGCCAGCGCATGCTTCTCATCATCGCTCATATTCTCCTTCCCATACTCAATCCGCATCTTTAAAGGAGGCGTTACCAGGGGACCCGCACGGTCCAGAAGAATCCTGAGCGCTCCGGTGGTTCTGGGAGCAAACTCACTCACCGCACTTTTCAGTGCCGCAGGATAAACGTTGGCCCCCTTTATGATGAGCATGTCATCTGCACGGCCTATGATCTTAAATCGCATCTCGGGCCAGCCGCAGGCACACGGCTCGGTAAAAATCTGGATGACATCACCAAGCGCATACCGCATAAAAGGTCCACCTTCCCAGCCGATAAAGGTAAAGACCATCTCGCCGACGGCACCATCAGTCATTGCTACGGGCGCTTTGCTTTGAGGATCCACCAGTTCCAGGACACAGTGATCCGGAGAAACAAAATGCATCCCGGGGTACGGCTCGGTATCGCAGGAGATACCGTGAAAGGCATGCCCTCCCCCGGTATGGTCAAAGACCTTTGCATCGAATCCCTGCTGAAGTTTCCTTTTTAGCGATAAGATACCGGCCCCCGGCTCCCCGGCGCAATAAAACCATCGAATGCCAAGTTCATGAGCCTCCTTGCCGATTAATTTCGGTGTTTGATCGATGAGATATTCTCCGAAAGATGGCGTCGCAATCAATACGTCCGGCTTGGTTAACAGCACAAAATCAAGTACTCTGCGGGTACCGCCTTCAATGCCCACCGGCACGACACCAAGCCCCATGGCCTGCAAACCATCCGAAAGGGGCAGCCCTCCGGTAAACATGCTTAAAGACAGGGCCTGAAGCACAATATTTCCCGGTCTCAACCCCGTGCGCCAGTACTTGCGGGCGTGCATCTCGTTGAGAACGTCAATGTCGTTTGCGGTAAGGGTGTAAAGCGTGGGCTGTCCGGTGGTGCCGCTGGTGGAATTTATGCGGATAATTTTTTCTTTGGGTGCACAGGTGATGAGGCCATAGGGATGTCCAAACAGCCGCAAAGATTCCTCCTGAATCCAGCGATGTTCATCTTTGGTCATCAGAGGAATTTTTTGAAAATCTTTAAATGTGTGGATGTCGTCCGGCCTTAGACCGGCTTTACGGAATTTTTCCGCGCGGTAATATTCCGATTTGTCATAATTGTATTGAAGCTGCTTTTTCAACCGCTGCCACTGAAGTGTTTTCATTTCTTGCAGTGGAAGGGTTTCAATTTCTTCATTCCAAAATTGTCTGTCCTTTTTCAAGGCCATGTCAAATTTCTTTTCCTGTTGAAGTGTAATTGGGCGGGGATAAACCCCGCCGCTACAATTACAGTTTAAATTTAGATGTAAATTTAAGGCGTCATTCGGGAGGGGATAAACCCCTCCCCTACGTATCCATTATGAGTAACATGTAGTGGCGGGGTTTATCCCCGCCCCTCGCGTTATTCCCGCCCTTGCTGTTTACCCTCGTAGAAGCTCTTCCAATTTGGCCAAACCTCAGACCCTGACCAAGAATATTTTATTGGGTTATCAACAAGCGCTGCACGAACCGGATTTTCCCAAATATAACAAACGACTTTAGATAATGATTCTTCTCTACGTATAGCATGGTCGAAGAAACTTCGTTGCCACAAACGTCTGCCACGATCTAACGAACGACCGTCAGGTGTCATTTTACCTTTAAATAAGCGAATAAAATCTATAATCTCGCTGCCTTGAAGAAGGAAATGGATATGATTCGGCATTATGCACCAAGCGTAAATCTTGAGCTTAAAATCCGATGCCAAATATTGCATCAAGCCGACTGCTCTCTCGCATAAGAGTGTATGCAGAGAAAACCACGGATGTTTATAATGTGTAGCAATCGTAATAAAGAATGCATGTCCCTGATTGTAAACCGGAAGCGGAAGACGAATCTTTTTTCGTACCGGGAAACGTTTCATTTCGCTCAGATGTAGGTTAAGTGAATTCTATGTGATTCTGTCGGGCGGGGATAAACCCCGCCGCTACAATTACAATTTAATCTCAGATGTTGATTTAAGGCGTTATTCGGGAGGGGATAAACCCCTCCCCTACGCATCCATTTTGCCCTGCATGTAGGGGCGGGGTTTATCCCCGCCAGTAGTTTTTGCGTTTTGCCATCGATGTAGCGGCAGTGTTTATCCCCGCTAATCGTTTTTTTCTTTTCCTATCGATGGGGCTGCGGGGTCTATTTCCGCCAACGATCATCCCTTCGGATCATCCGAAACCTCACAAATCTCTATCATTAAATCCAGCGCCTCCGTCGGATAAAAAAATGCCACTTTCCCATGGGCACCGCTCCTCGGAAAACCAGTTATAAGCTTCAGTCCCTTATCGCTCAGTTCTTTAAGGGTTCTGTCAAAGTCTTCCACCTCCCATGCAACATGCTGCACACCCGATCGCGGTTCAAGGACAATTGAATCAACGTCATCAATAGGCCTTTGAAACTCAATCAATTCCATTTTTCCGGCTCCGAGAGGATAAAAGGCAATTCGAATTCCAGCATCCTTTATTTCCCTCTGTTCTTCAGACTCAAGACCGAAAAAGTGTGATAGTTCTTTCATCGCCTTTTTTAGGTCCGCCACCACGATCCCGATGTGATCGAACTTTTTAAAGACTGCCATGGGCTGTCCACCTCGAAACGTCCTTATGGTATCGCATATTACTAATAAGTACATTTTTATCTATACACATTTGACTTATATTCGAAAGCTGAAATAACTAAGACAGCTTGTGATTTATTTTCTTTCACCGCCCGCTTCAGGCTTCGCTCTGCGAGCTACGACCCGACAGGTCGCTCGAGTCGCCGAGGACGCAGAGTTGATTTGGCTTTTCACTTTCTGCTGAGAGATTCCACGGAAGCGGGATAACCATTTGATTATTATGATTTTAAGCAGGTGATCGGCAAATGAAAAATATAAGGGCTCTGCGCTCTTTGGGACTCTGCCTGCCCAATGAAATCTCTGTTGCACTTATTTCATCGGGGCGGTGAATACGTCATTTAAATCGTAGCAAACTATGTCTAAATAATTCTTGCCGCGTTAGTATATCGATCCATTATCTATTCTTTGCCATGTCGTTTATGCAACATGGGGGGAGGTCCAATTCAAGATCGTTGGTGAATTGCCATCTCCTATGATTCATTAGTTGACAGCGTGGGTTACCTATGCTATCCGATTGTATACTGTATACAAAAATCGTTGTCAATGTTGGATTAAGGACTAAATCCCCTTTTTATAGTTCTACCGGTATGCGGAGATCGGATGCTACTTCAAGTCATATTCAGCGGTCTGGCCACAGGCAGTATTTATGCCTTGGTGGCCCTGGGGTTGGCCTTAATATACAACACGACGGAACATGTGAACTTCGCCCAGGGCGAAATGTCCATGGTCTCGGCTTTTATCGGCTTCACATTCTTCAATTTCATGGGGTTGTCTCTTCCTGTAGCCATCGTTCTGACGCTCATCATTTCGGCAGTTTTAGGTATAATTGTGGAACGGTTGATCATCCGACCTGCCATGCGGGCACCCCATTTCAATATTTTCATCATTACACTGGGTTTGTCGATTGTCATGAAAAGTGTGGCCGGCTTTATCTGGAGCCACAATGACTATCCTTATCCCAGTATTTTCCCGGATGAAACGATTGCCATTGGAACCGCAACGATTGATTTGATCGGTCTCGGTAACATCGCGACAACCATCGTGCTCATGCTGATACTATATATTTTTTTTAAGTACACCCGGTACGGGACGGCCATGCGGGCGGTAAGTGAAAGTCAAAACGCATCGCTTCTGATGGGCGTTAACGTAAATCAGTCCTTCGCGGTAACCTGGGCCATCAGTTTTTTAGTGGCCGCGGTCGCGGGTATCCTTATGGCACCCGTAATTTTTTTGAGCACACACATGGGTGTGGTGGTCATTAACGGTTTTGCAGCAGCCATATTGGGTGGATGGGGCAGCATACCGGGTGCTATTATCGGCGGCATGCTCCTGGGCGTCATCGACAATGTGGCCCCGCTATATCTGCCCTCACAGATTAAAAATATCGTCCCCTTCATGATAATCTTCATCGTGCTGGTCATCCGGCCCAAGGGGATCATGGGAGTGCAGCGGTTTATCCGGGTTTAGACAGGTAATTTTGAATGCAGCCATCAGGTAAATGGAAAATATTGGGCTGGACAGCAGCCGGAATCACACTGCTCGTTTTGCCCTTCTTTCTGGGCAAATACTATATTTTTCTCCTTAGCCTTCTGGCGGTTTATGCCCTGGTCTCCCTGGGTTTGAATCTTCTGATGGGATACACCGGCCAGATCGCCGCCGGACACGCCGGATTTCTGGCCCTGGGGGCCTATTTTACGGCTATCACCGGCACCCTGGCAGAATGGCTGCCCTGTCCCGTAATCCTGCTGCTGGCGGGTCTGTTTAGCGGAATTATCGGATTCATTTTGGGAATCCCCATCTTAAGGTTGAAAGGCTTCTATATTGCTATGGCCACCTTGGCATTCGGTGTCGTGGTCAGTGAGGTTATTCTGCAGTGGAGTTCTTTAACGGGCGGGGATGATGGATTTAACGTCCCAACCGCCACCATTGCCGGTTTCGCCTTCGATAGCGATCTTAAGCTGTATTATCTGGTCATTTCGGTGACAATCGTTCTGACA
This sequence comes from uncultured Desulfobacterales bacterium, assembly GCA_945787595.1. The sequence goes on from CALZJV010000075.1 coordinate 7,754, forward strand.
ATTTTGGCGAAAAACCTGGTAAACGGCTATATTGGTCGCGCCTTTATCGCATTGCGCGAAAGCGAAATTGCCGCCCAAACCATCGGTATCGACCTGGCCAAATATAAAACCATAGCGTTTGCGGTCAGCGCTTTTTATACGGGTGTTGCCGGAGGATTGTTCGCTTATCTGATTACCTTCCTTTCGCCGGATGCCTTTACCCTGGAATTGTCCATGGATTTCATCGCCATGATCGTTATCGGCGGCATGGCTTCAATATTAGGTTCCATCATCGGCGCCGTCATCCTCACCGGCATGCAGCAGGTATTGGCCGGACTGCTGGATCTTCAAATCCTTATCTTCGGCCTATCCCTGATCGTGTTTATGATTTTCATGCCCCGGGGGATCAGCGGGATGATCTATGATTTCAAGGAAAGGTTTTCCAAGCCTGAATTGACTATTGACCATTGACCATTGGCTATTGAAGATTGAAGATTGAAGATTTTCTGTTAAAAAATCAACAAATAGGATTTCTAAAACACTAAGTGCTGCTATTCATAATTACGGCAACATATTAGCCGTAATATTTTTCCCCTAAAGGGCCTTGAGTGTTGAATGGATTCGATATTTAATTTCTTTTTTTTTATAGAATCCATTCCTCAAGTTTTACGTTACTGTAATTATGAATCTATGTACTAAGAGACCGCTGTACTGTTTTTTGTTCAATTAAAACAATATTGAAAGGAGGGTATTATGATGAATCGTTTTAAAAGATTTTCGGTGCTGGCAATAATTCTCCTGGGGGTTTTTGTTTTTGCAGTAAACAGCTCTTACGCTGAAGTCGGTGTGACGGACACATCGATCCTCGTAGGATGCTCCAACAGCTTTTCCGGGCCCCTGGTCTATCCGGGAACCCAACTGGTAAACAATGGACTGGAAGCTTACTTTGGCTACATCAACAACCAGGGCGGGGTGCATGGCAGGAAAATCATCACCCAGTACTATGATGACGGCTATAAACCCCAGAATGCCGTTGCCAATACCAAGCGACTGGTGGATCAGGATAAGGTTTTTGCAATTCTTTCTTCCCAGGGAACCGGGGCTGTCATGGCCACCGTTAAATTCCTGACTCAAAATAAAGTCCCCCTGCTCTTCCCTTTTCAGGGCGTACCCATTTCCGGTCAAAAGACTATTTTTACATCATTTACACCCTACCCGAATCAATCCGAGCTTGTGGTCACCTGGCTGGTGAAGGTCAAGGGGTTCAAAAGAATCGGAATCCTGTATCAGGACGATAAATACGGTTATACCTTCAGGGATCCGGCTAAAAAGACGCTGGCAAAATTCGGCTTAAAACTGATTGCTGCAGAATCCTACAAAAGAGGGGCCAAAGATCTCAGCGCCCAGGTTGCCAAGCTTCGCAATGCAGATCTGGATGCTTGTCTGCTGGTTGCGACACCCCCTCCGGGAGCGGCTTTCATTAAAGAGGCTCACAAACAGGGCTGGAAGGATACCAAAATCATATCTTCCGGACCCCTCACGGATGAGAAGTATATAAACCTGTCGGGTGGCGTCGGCGAAGGGATATGGGGCCTGTCTTTATGGCCTGATCCGGTCAATTCCAATGATCCGGCGGTCGTCGAATACAGGGAAATTATGGAAAAATTCGGCAAGGACAGGGACAAAACGCCGAACCGGTATAGCCTCTACGGCTATTTTTATGCAAAACTCTTTGTGGAAGGCCTTAAAAAAGCGGGTAAAAACTTGACCCGCGAAAGTTATATAGCCGCCCTGGAAGGTGTAAAAGAGTGGCAGAACGGAATTATTCCGGCGGTAAGTTTTTCAGCGACCAATCACTCGGCTCAAAACTCGGGTTTTATGGTTGAAGTTCAAAAGGAGGTCTTCCGACCGATTTCGGGCTGGCTGACCTTGAAGGGCGGCAAACTCGTTCCTTTAGATTAGCAGGGGCAAAGGCGGATGGTAAGGAATGACGAGTGACGAATGACAAATGACGAAGGGTGGAATCGCTGCGCTCTATCTTTTTAGATAAAATCGATCGTTCGACCCTGAGGTTCTCGACGGGCAGAATTCCTTAATTCGACATTCGTCAATCGACATTCGTCATTTGTGCTGACACCTATCTATTGGCTTGCTCCTAAGTAAAGCCGTCTGACATAGTCGTTCTTGATGAGATTCTCCGCCGTGTCGTGCAATGCGATATGCCCGGTTTCCATGACATAACCATATTGTGCAGTCTGAAGTGCCATATTGGCATTTTGCTCCACCAGCAGGATGGTGACCCCTTCCCGATTGATCTCCCTGATAATTTGAAATATTTCCTCAACCATCAGTGGGGCTAAACCCAGCGATGGTTCATCGAGCAGCATGAGTTTAGGATTTGACATCAGCCCCCGGGCAATGGCCAGCATCTGCTGTTCTCCACCGCTCAGCGTTCCAGCCTGCTGGCGGGACCTGTCCTTTAAAATTGGAAACGAGCTGTAGATTCGCTCCAGGTTTTTTTGAACCTCTTTGCCCTCTTTGCGGGTAAAGGCACCCATTTTCAAGTTTTCCTGAACGGTCAATCCCATAAAGACATCCCGTCCCTCCGGCACCTGGCAGATTCCCAGGCGTACGATCCTGTGAGGCGCAACCTTATGAATCAATTCTCCCTGGAAGCGTATTCGTCCGCTGGCCGGTTGAATAAGGCCCGAAATGGTCCGCAAGGTTGTGCTCTTGCCGGCACCGTTGGCCCCCAGAATGGCAATAATCCCTCCGGCGGGAATCTCCAGGCTAATCCCTTTAAGGGCCTGTATTTTTCCGTAGTACGACTCGATAGACTCAAGTTTAAGCATGGGTACTGGTCCCCAAATACGCCTCGATCACTTTCGGATCCTGTTGAATTTCTCGGGGCGTGCCCTCCGCAATTTTCACTCCGAAATGCAGCACACATATCCGGTCCGAAAGCCCCATGACCAAATGCATGTCATGTTCCACCAGCAAAAGGGAAATCCCCCTTACGTCCCGGATGGATTTAATTATTTGCATCAGATGCTCGGTTTCCTGGGGATTCAGCCCGCCGGCAGGTTCATCCAAAAGCAAAAGTTTGGGATTCATCGCCAGGGCCCGGGCCATCTCCACCCTTTTTTGAATTCCGAACGCCAGATCCGCCACCTTGTGATCCTGATAGGGTAGCAATTCCAGAAAATCGAGGATCTCCACTGCCTCTCTCTTATTTTGCTTCTCTTCAGCGTTGAATGCGGCCGAGGAGAAGAAGCTGGCAAAAACACCCGTTTTGAAAAAGAAGTGTCTTCCGATCAAAACATTCTCCATCACGGTCATTTGATTGAACAGTTCGATATTCTGAAAAGTCCGGGCAATCCCGCGTTTGGCGATCTGGTGGGGTTTTAGGGGAACCAAATCTTCGCCTTCCAGCAATATCCGTCCGCTGTCCGGCTTGTATAAAGCATTTATCATGTTGAAGATGGTGGTTTTCCCGGCCCCATTGGGTCCGATAAGTGAAAAAATCTCACCGCTGTTTATTTCAAAGTAGCACTCGTTAACCGCCTGCAACCCACCAAAGCTGATGGAAATGTTTTCTATTTTAAAAATGGGGGAAGCGTTAGCTGGTTCAGCGTTCACCATTCAAGGTTACCTTTCTTTCGTTGATCTTGCTCCAAGGCTTTCAAGGTATTCTCACGAGCGCCGCCTCAGGCCGCGAGCGTCCAGTCTGATCATAGAAGAAACTGATGAACGTCGAACATCGAACATCGAACGTCCAACATCGAATAATGTATTCTGTCAATTTTAAAAAAAACACTGAGCAAGCCTACTCCGCCGAACGAAGGGGCTACGAAGGCCAGGAGCGATTCTAACCCTCGAAATTCTCGGTCTTTAGATCACGTCTTCAGCGTGATTCGTTTGTTTCTAAATCGAAAAAGCGTAGCGTCATCAATATTCAACGTTCGATGTTGGACGTTCGATGTTCGACGTTCAATCTGTTCACTGTTTCGGCCAGTCTAATCATCAAGAAACCCCCAATATCCTTTTTTCGACTTCCGCTTCATTGCCTTTTAAAAATATGGTATAAGAACCAAATCTATCGACCATTAGGTTATATTCAGGTGTCACAAAGACCGTCGTGTTCACTTGCTCAACCAATGCAGGACCGACAATTCTGTTGCCGAATCTAAGCTGGTCGCCGTCCAATACTTCCACTTGCCGGAAGCTATTTTGTTGCGGTATAAAAATATTTCTGGATTCTTTTACCGCCCGGGACGGATCACTGCCGTCATACGCTTCCCTGCTAAACTCTGGTTTTCGGGTCTTGCCGATGCACACCAGTCTGAGGTAGATCAGCTCCACCGGCGTGGCCTCTTCTGCCAGACAATAGCCGTAGAGGTTTTTATGCTGCACATGAAAGCGTTCCGTGATGGCATCGAAACCATCCTGCTGCAACTCTTCGGCCGTGATTTCCACACTCACCTCGTGATATTGTTTTACATAACGAAGATCAAGGGAAAACCGGTATTGGATCCGGTCTTTGGCAATTCCCTCCGACCGGAGCAATTTCGAGCCTTCGAATTTCATTTCATCATATAATCGCTTAAAGGCAGCAGGATCTGCATTCTGCAGCAGGGTCACATAGGTACGCACAAAATCATGCTTGAGATCGGATCTCAGCATTCCAGCGGCGCAGAAAATGGAGGATTCTTTAGGGATGATCACAATGGGAATCTCAAGTTCCCGGGCAAACATGCAGGCGTGGTTCGGCCCGGCACCACCGGCCACCACCAGTGGAAAATCCCTGGGGTCATATCCCTGTTTAATCGAGACCTCGCGAATAGCCGCCGCCATGTTCACATTGATCACATTGTACATGCCGGATGCCGCTTGATAAAGATCTAGTTTCAGTGGCTTTGCGATATGACGTTCGACTGCTTCTTCGGCTTTTTTCAGGTTTAAAGGAATGCCGCCGCCCGCGAAAAAGTCTTTGTCCAGATACCCCAGCACCAGGTCGGCATCGGTACAGGTAGGAAGTTCTCCGCCACGGTCGTAACATGCCGGACCCGGATTGGCCCCGGCACTTTGCGGACCCATTTTCAACAGACCGCCTTCATCGATCCAGCCGATGCTGCCTCCCCCCGCCCCGATGGTCACAACGTTGAGCATGGGAAGTGCCAGCTTCAAACGGTTGATCTCCCCTGAAGTTGTGACAATGGGTGTGCGGTCTCGCACCAGGGATGCATCAAAGCTAGTGCCTCCCATATCCACCGTAATGCAGTCCTCAAACCCCTGGATGGCTGCATATTCAACGCCTGCCACAGGTCCGCCGGCCGGCCCTGAAAGCAAGGTGGTCGCTGCCTTTTCTATTGCCAAGTCCGGCGATATGACACCGCCGTTGGATTGCATGATCAGTAGAACGCCTTCGTACCGGGCCTGCCGAAGTTTGGCAACCAGAGACCTGAGATAACACTCTAAAATCGGCCCGACGTAGGAATTTAGAACCGTGGTGCTGACCCGGTCGTAAAAGCGCACAGAGGGTAGAAGGCGGTTGGAAACCGTTAGATAGGCAGTAGGTAGTTTCCTTGCGACAATTTCGGCAGTTGCCTCCTCGTGACGATTATCGCTAAAGGAATTCATAAAACAAACGGCGACCGATGCCACATCCTCACGGATCATGAAATCAACCGCGTTTTCCACATCTCCGATATTTAATGGCGTCATCACCTTGCCGCTGTAGTCCAGACGCTCTTCAATCGGTAAGCGCAAGTAGCGCTCGACCAACGGCACCACATTTTTAAATCGATTGTTATACTGCTCCTCCCGGATACCCCTGCGCATCTCGACGGTGTCTCTTAACCCGTCGGTGGTCAGCAGGGCGGTCTTTGCGCCGCTGTAAGTTAAGACGGCATTGGTGGTCACAGTGGTCCCATGGACAATAACATCTACGTCAGTTAAAAATTCCTGGAGGTTTAAACCCAGATCGGAGGCCATCTCTTTTAAACCGCCCAAGGTTGCAATGGAAGGGTCGCGGGGAGTGGAAAGAACTTTATAAATTTTTGAAGACCCGTTTTCAAATGCCAGGAGAAAATCGGTGAAAGTTCCCCCAACGTCGATGCCGATTTTATAGGTCATAATCAACGTCCAAAGTGAGACAACACCCTAATCCAACCATAATAGCATCCATGAAACGGTTTGGAACAATGGAGTGGTGGAGTACTGGAGTATTGGAACACATTATGAATTAGGAGCTATCTTATTTCATTCTTCCACCACTCCAACGCTCCAATACTCCATCATTCCATCACTCCTTTAGGCTGAAAGGGTAAAAACTAATATTGGGCGCAAGGTTACAGCTATTCCTCTATGATACATGCTTCCGCATCATCTTCACCCAACTTTTGGCCGCAGGGATCCAGGCCTTTTTTCTCTCGTATTGCCGCCAAGACTTTTTCCGGGGTAACCGGCAGATCTTTGATACGCACACCCACGGCATCGTAAACCGCATTGGCCACCGCCGGCGCCGTCGGCACACAGCCGGGTTCTCCGATCCCTTTGGCGCCATAAGGGCCGTCCTCGTCGTAAGTCTCGAGTACGGGCGCCTCGATGGGAACGACATCTTTGGCGGTCAGGATTTTGTAATCTCTGAAGTTGGGATTCATGTTCTCGCCCTTTTCCAGAACGACCTGCTCGGTAAGGGCATAGCCGATGCCCATCATCACGCCGCCATACACTTGTCCTTCCAGCAGCATGGGGTTAATGGCCCTGCCGACATCGTGGGCGGCCACATATTTCAGTATTTTGATCTTGCCGGTATCTTCATCCACCTTGACCCGCACGCCATGGCTGCCGAAGGTGTAAGTCATCGACATGTTTCCTTTAAAATCCTTGCCCATATTCTCATTGGTCGGATCATAGAAGTATTCGGCCATCAGCATCTGCCCCCCATGACTGAAATGGGCCATTCTCAGCAGTTTGCCGATCTCGATGCGCTTTTGCGGATCACCTTTGTCAACAATACAGCGATCACGTAAAACCAGTTTTTCCAGTGGTGCTTCAAGCTGCTTGGCACCCAACTCAAGTAGGCGGGACTTAATTTTGCGGGCTGCACCGAGGGCGGCATTACCGGCAATAAAAGTTGTTCGGCTGGCATGGGCGCCCACATCCCAGGGGCAAACATCCGTGTCGCTGTGAATCACATGAATATCGTCCACTTGCAGACCGAGTTCTTCAGCCACAATCTGAGCGACAATGGTATCCGCTCCCTGGCCCATGTCGGTGGCGCCGGTGAAAAGATCGACTTTTCCGAAATCATCCATTTTGACGATCGTCCCGCAGCCATCCGACTTGTAGACCCTGGCGCCGCCACCGACATGAATTAGCGAAGCCATGCCGACACCTTCACCCGTCTTTTTGGGCAGGTCCCACTCAAGCGTTGCCTTGACGGAATCCATGCAGCCCTCTAATCCGCAGGTAGTGATGCGCAGGTCTTGGGGAGAAACATCACCGGACTTATTGGCGTTGATCCGGCGAAACTTGATGGGGTCGATGCCCGCTTTTTCCGCCAGCATATCCATGGTACTTTCAATGGCAAACGTGGCCTGAGGATTGCCGTATCCGCGCATTGCCTGGGAATAGGTATTGTTGGTGTAGACACATTTGGCCTCATAGCGCACATTGGGCACCCGATAAAGGCTGGTAATGGGCATCATCATCACCGAAGGGGTGGTGGCGCCCCATCGCCGTTGTCCAGAATCATGGAGATATCTCTGAACAGCAGTTTACCTTTTTTATCACATCCCTGGGAGATATGGGCGATGGTCGGTTGCCGGGTGGAGGTGGCCATAAATTCCTCGGCCCGATCAAATTCGACTTTCACCGGTCTGCGGGTGTAATAGGACAGAAGAATGGCGATGTACTCGTAAGCATAGGTGTCCAGTTTGCTGCCGAATCCACCGCCGATGCATGGTTTGATTACCCGCACTCGTCGGTCCTTGATTCCCATGGACTTAAGGGCGCCTAAAAAATCCTTCTGGGCCAGAGAAGGAATTTGAGTGTTGGTATATATGGTAAGATTGTTGGCCGGATCAAACTCGGCAATGGCGCCGCTGGTGCCCATACAGCAGTGCGTTACCCAGGTGGTACTGAAGCGTTCTTCCACCACATGGGCTGCGTCCCTTCTGGCGGCCGCCACATCTCCGTAATGAAGTTTCCAGGGCATTCTAAGAACGTTGGTTTTATGTTCTTCATGCACCAGGGCGGCGCCATCTCGCATGGCCTCTTCCGGATCAAAAATAGCGGGCAGAGGCTCATAGATAACCTCGATCAACTTCAATGCCTCCTGGGCAGTCTCAAGATCGGCGGCAGCCACCGCGGCGACTTCATCCCGATAAGAGCGCACCTTGCCTGCCTTCAGCGGACGGTTGTCCTTATATACGCCCATCTTTATTTCAGGAATATCTTCCCCGGTAATCACCGCCCGAACTCCCGGCAGTGCCTTGGCTTTGGATGCATCAATTCTAGCGATGCGGGCATGCGGAAATTTGCTGTAAAGAATTTTACCGTAGAGCATCCCGGGAAGCTTTAAATCCTGTATATATTGCGCACGACCTGTTGCCTTGTCGACGGCATCGATTTTAGGGATTCTCTTTCCAACTGAACACAAGTCCTGCATCACTTCTTCTCCTTTGTCACATTATCAGAGCAAACTATTTTATTCGAATTTCAAAAGGTCTCAATTATAATTAAGAGAATGAGCTAAAATTTGAAATGAACTAAAATGAGCTAAAATTGTGGTATTCTATCGATTTAATAAAAAAGATAGAGCGTAGCGATTCCTTAATTTTAGTCATTTTAGGCAATTTAGCTCATTTCTTTCCGCCGTTACTTTGGAGGATTAGGCATTCGTTTATTGCACTATATCAACCTGACATAACAAGTGCCTAACTTTAATTTAGTCACCACGGTCACCCTCTTCCGTCTTCCAGGCCACCACCTGTGGCTCATCCTGCCTGTAGTAACCGCTGACGGACTTAATCGAGTCTATGATTTGCACATAGCCGGTACATCGACAAAGATTGCCGGCGATGGCGTCTTTGATTTCTTCTTCATTGGCATTGGAATTATCGTCCAGCAGCGCCTTGGCCGATAGAATCATTCCCGGCGAGCAAAACCCGCATTGAATGCCGCCGTTTTCAACGAATGCTTTTTGGATCGGATGCAGCGTCCCATCATCAGAAGCCAGTCCTTCAATCGTCAGCAATTCACGGCCGTCTATTTCAGTGGCGAGATACAGGCAGGAATTCACCGCATCTCCATCGACCATAACGGTGCAGGCGCCACACTCCCCGCTACCGCAGCCTTCCTTGGTGCCGGTATATCCAAGTTCCTCGCGAATCAGATGCAGCAAAGTCCAATGATCCTCGACGACCATCTTCATTTTATTCCCATTAAACACAAAAGACACTTCTCTTGCCATTCGAAAACTCCTCCCGGATTTCGTTAATTAGTCAATTAGTTGATTGGTTGATGAGTTTATCGGTTTGAGAGCTTAAATGACAGCATATCTTAAATCCGCAATCCAAAATCCAAAATCTCCAATCGAAACATTCCCCATTCCACATTCTTTTATATGATTGGCCACGGACACACACAGACAAACACAGACAGTAAAATCCTTTGTATAATTAATGTCCGTGTGCATCTGTGTGCGTCTGTGGCTATTTTGAACGGTCCCAAAATCCGCCTTCCCTCCGGGGCGTAAGCCCTATGGCACCTACGGGCCGGAAGCCGCATTCCACCTTCCGAATTCCCACTTCCCCCATTCCGCCTTCCCCATTCCGCATTCCACCTTCCGCCTTCCCCATTCCGCATTCCACCTTCCGCCTTCCCCATTCCCCATTCCGCTTTCCGCATTCCAATCTATTTCGCTCTTGCAAGCGCCTTGAGTCCCATACGCTTTACCAGAACTCCAACCATTTCTCTGCGGTACCAGGCAAGGCCCCGGATGCTGTCTCTGACTTTTGATTCTTCGCCGGCCAGTCTACCGGCCTCCGTTAGAGATTTTTCATCGACAGCCTTGCCGGTCAAATAATTTTCCGCCTGAAGGCATCGCAGCGGTGTGGGAGCAGCAACTCCCAGGCAAATCCGGGCTCTGGCGCATGTCTGCATGTCTTCCTCCATACTCAGCAGAACGCCGACACCGAGCATGGGAAGTTCCATGGCTTCCCGGCGGCCGTGTTTGATATAAGCACCCCCGGAACGGGGAAGCAGCGGGGGAATAATAATTTCAAGAAGAATTTCGCCGCTCGCCAGATCGCATTGACCCGGTCCCAGAAAAAACCGTCCTAGTTCTATAGACCGGTGCCCCTTGGTTCCGTAGATATGCGCTTTTCCTCCCAGCGCTATCAATGGTATGGCCCCGTCCGCCGAGGGAACGGCATTGACCAGATTGCCGCCGATGGTCGCTACATTGCGAATCTGAACGCAGCCGATGTTTTTAATGGCGTCATGCAAAATCGGGTAGTTCAGTTGAACAATGGATGATTTCTCTATCGCGCGATGGGTGATGAACGCACCGATAAAAAGCTCTCCGGTTTCATGGTTCAGGAAGGGACGATCCTGCCCGAGAATGTGCTTCAGAGAAATCAGATAATCCGGTGCCAGCTTGCCTTCTTTAACCTTGACCAGCACATCGGTACCCCCGGCAATATATTTGGCCCGGTCCCCATAAGATTCGTGTAGTGAAATGGCCTCGTCCAAATTTTTAGGAACGAGGTGGTTGAATTTTCTCATAAAAACCCCCTATTGGAATGACGAATGGCGAATGAATAATGAATAATTATAGAAGTCGCCACGCTCCATCATTGATAATTTAAAATCGATAGAATTCCTTAATTCGTCAATCGTCATTTATCATTCGTCATTTTTTTCATTCGTCATTCGTCATTAACATGATATCAGAGGACAGAAATTGGAATTCGGAAGTCGAAAAGATTGGAAGACAAATGTATAGTTTTATCTTTACTCAATTAACTTATCCAACTCTGTCGACTCAATCAAGTATATATATCCGCAATCCGAAGTCTTTTTTTCCGCATTCCGAATTCCGAATTCTTCTATACGCGCTATGCCCTATGCTCTCTGCCCTTTTATCCTATCTTCAGCACGATCGCAGCGCCCGTATCCCCGGCGGCACAACCGCCAAAGAGCAGATAGCCACCACCGGCCATGACCACCTCTTCTATCCCTTCGATAATCAGACGCCCGGCGGTCGGTCCCTGGGGATGTCCGAATATAAGGGAACAGCCGAAGTTGTTCATCTGATTGACATCGACACCCAGTTTATCCGCAAGGTAAATGTCATTGGCAGCAAAAGGATTGTGAGTTTTAATGGCTTTGAGATCACCGGCCGAAATCCCGGCATTATCCAGGGCCATTTGAGCCGCGGGATACACTGCCGCAGCCATGTAAGCCGGTTTGGCTCGATTGTACCCATAAGAAATCACCTGGATTTCGACATCTGGATCGGCGCTCAGTTCTTTGGCTTTTTCACGGGTGGCGACTGTAATGGCACAATGGCCGTCCGCCGGGTGGGTCTGGGCACCAAACGTGTGAACCCCGTCCGGTAACACCGGTCTGAGCTTCGCCAGACCCTCGGCGGTCGATGCCATGATACCTTCGTCCTCTTCGAGCATAATCGTCTTCTTCTTGGAGACCTGAAGCATAACCGGATACATATAGCGTTTCTGAAAAGCCCGCTCGTCGGCCAGCGCATCCTGATATTGTTCGTACCGTCGCAACGTCACGGCATCGCACTGCTCCCGGGTGATGCCGGCTTCGGCCGATACGTTTTCAGCCGTTTTAATCATGGCCTCACCGGCCCAGGGATCCTTGGCAAAGTTGTCCATCAGCCAGTCTTCGGAAATCACCTGGGCACCGGGACCTTTGGGGTTGGGCCAGATCGCGTGCGGTCCGTTGGAGCACCGATCGGTCATCAGACACATGGGGGTTTGGAATAAACCGGTCTCAACCCCTACACTGGCCTGGTAAATAGCGATGGTCGAGGTTGAACAGGCTTGGCTGACCAGAATTCCTGGTATTCCGTCAGCTCCCATCATGCCCGCCGCCCAGGGACCACCATAAAACCCGTGAGGCTGATGGACGGTGATGCCTAAAAAGAGATAATCATAAATCTTCGGATCCCAGTTTTTCTCCGCCAGCCATCTTTTGGCCGTCTCGGCAGCCAGTACGATGGAATTCTCATTGGCCATGCTCCCCTGCCAGCGTGAAAATGGAGAACTGTAATAACCCTTGTACGGAATATACGTTTTCGTCAACATCGCACTCTCCTTCATCGTTACTAATTCATTATTGGTTATATGGGCATCCTGCATTTGCCAGTTTACAGTTTTATTTTTTTAACCACAAAATACACGAAAGACACGAAAGTTTTGTTGAATAAATTTTTTTTAGTGTTTTTCGTGCTTTTCGTGGTTTAATTATTTCTTTTAAATTAAAAGTGATCACTCCGGTCGATTGTCGAAAAACCTTTTCGATTTCCGCTCTGATCTCGGCAAAGAACAGTAGTCCACAATTTCTACCTCACAGCCGACCATAATTTTCTTTTTTATCTCAGTCTGCACCTTTGCGGCCAGTTCGGGCTTTTGGGACGGATCTAAATCATCACAGCACTCCAGCCGGATGGTCATATAGTCTTTGCCGTCATCTTTTCTTGTCAGATGAACCTGGTATTCACACCCGGCATCTGAAATCGAAGATAATACTTCATCAATCTGTCCCGGATAGATGTTCACGGCCCGGAAAATGATCATATCATCCGAGCGACCCTGGATTCGGTCATGCATGGGAAGAACGTTGCCACAGGAACACGGATGATCGATCAGCCGTGTCAAGTCCCGCGTCCGGTAGCGAATCAGCGGCGCGGCTTCCTTACACAAGGTGGAGACCACCATTTCACCAATCTCGCCGGGCGACACCGGTTCGAGTGTTTCCGGATCGAGAATCTCCAGGATATAGTAGTCCGCCCAGTAGTGGATCCCCTCGTGCCTGGAACAATCCAGCCCCGTACCCGGTCCATACAGCTCGGTCATTCCCGGGATATCAAACATCTCCTCCAGACCCAAGAGATCTTTGATCCGTGTGCGCATGGCATCACTACTTCTCTCCGAACCGAAGATCATCTTTTTGAGCGCAATTTTGTCTTTCAGGTTCCGGCGGTTTATCTCCTCGGCCATCAGAAGGCCCATGGATGCCGTACAACACATCGCCGTGGACTGAAGATCAACCAGAAACTGACACTGCATGTCGATGTTACCCGGCCCCACCGGAAGGGCCATGGCACCAAATTTCTCACAACCCAGCTGAAACCCCACCCCGGCCGTCCAGATACCGTATCCCACGGCGATTTGCACCCTGTCTTCGACGGTAATCCCGGCCATTTCATAACATCTGGCAAAAAAATGAATCCAATCGTCGATGTCTTTCTGGGTGTAGCTCAAAATTTTCCGTCTGTCGGTGGTACCGGAAGAGGCATGTATTCTGACCACCTCGGATTCAGCAACCGAAAGAAGTGCAAACGGGTAGCCTGTGCGCAAATCCTCTGCTGTGGTGAAAGGCAATCTTCGAATGTCATCTAACGTCCGAATATCTTCGCAGCGGAGGCCAGCGGCATCCAGCTTTTCCCGATAATGGGAAGATCCCCGGTAGGCATGGTTAACTGTCCATTGCAGGCCTTTTAGCTGGTGCTGCCGAAGTTCATCAAGATTTTCAAAAGAGGGCATGAAGGTCCTACCCATAGTACACTCCTTACACCGGACAAGCCGGAATTGACTAATTAAGATTGAAGATTGAAGATTGAAGATTTGTGGATGTCGCTTCGCTCTGTCATTTTTAAAATCGTTATTTTATTATTGATCAGCCGGCTTCCGGCTCGTAGAACGTAGAGCCTACAGCTGGGAGAGAGGCGTACCTTAAATCTTCAATCGACAATCTTCAATTTTAGAATATCGCTCAGCCCGAACCTTCTCAGTCTCTAGCGGATCCACTTTCAATGTCACCGGATCAATCACAACGCCGTAATCATCCCGTGCCTTTTCCAGGCTCACATATCCATTGACCACATCCGCCTCCACCGCCTGGGGGTCGCGCTGCAGGGGATCACCGTATCCGCCGCCGCCGGCACTGTCAAACTGAATGGCATCACCAGGCAGGCACAGCGTCAGGCCACTGGGGTCTCCGGTCTGTCCGTTGACCATAAATCGGGCTCCGGAACCCGGCCCCGCGCCGAACAGACCGCGGGGAGGATATTTGTAGCGACCCGCCTGAACCGCAATCGACGTCGGTCCCTGTGGAGCGTAGTCATCGTCGGGAACCCGAATCGTCATCTTTCTGCCCAAACCGCCCCGCATTTTCCCCGGCCCACCGGAATCACAAACCAGGCTGCGTTCCTCCACGATCAATGGGGTGTCGCTTTCAAAAATTTCCACCGGCGTATTGGCCCCGTTGGCCGGGAAAATAGCACAGTGGTGGCCGTCCATACGGCTGCCGGCCCCGAGTCCACCCCCCCGAATAATCATGGTCAGCCAGGGGGCTTCGTTGTATCGTTTGCCGTAAAAAATGTTGGTTTGGGCCGGAGTGCCGCCGCTTTCTGCGATGATGTTGTCCGGTGTGGCTGCGGCCAGGGCCTTGTATACCATCTCGGTCATGAAGTGACCAATCTGCATCCGGGCCGCTACAGCCGCCGGGAATTTACAATTGACCACCGTACCTTCGGGAGCAGTCATCTTCACCGGACGAATGGCACCTTCATTGATAGGGATATCGGGATCGAATGCGCTTTTGACGGCCATAAATACATAGGCATAGGTAAAGTTATACACGACGTTGCCGCCCCAATCCACTTGGGACGAGGTGCCGTCAAAATCAATGTAAATATCGCTGTCTTTGACTTCCACCGTCACCTTGATGGTAATGTCTTCCCGTTGTCCGGCACCCTCGATGATGCCTTCATAGGGATAGGCCCCATTGGGAATCTTTAAAATGGCCGCCCGCATGCTCTTTTCGGTGCGGTCAATGATTTCATCGGCCAGCTCATCCAGGGTGTCCAGACCTTCATCTTCCAGCATTTCAATGACCTTCTGGGCACACACATGATTGGCAGCCACCTGGGAACGGATATCGCCGGTCACCTCCTCCGGCGTTCTGACGTTCCAGCGGATCATTTCTAAAACGCTCTCATTGAGAACCCCGGCCTCATACAATTTTAAAGGGGGTATAAATATGCCTTCTTCATAGACCTGGCGGTTGTCCGAGGCAACCCGGCCGCCAATATCGGAGTGGTGGAAGACACAGGCGGTAAAGGCCACCGGCCGTTCTTTATAGAATATGGGACTCATCACGCAAACATCGTTCAAATGCCCGGCCAGAAGCCATGGATCATTCACAATAAAAACATCACCCGGTTGGTAGGCATCGGGCGCGATAGAGTTGATTAACGTTTTAACTCCCAGCGCCATGGCGCCGGCCTGCCCCGGCGTGCAAAACGTTCCCTGGACCAGTTCCTGTCCGCGGCTGTCGGTAAACATGCAGGTATAGTCATGGGCATCGCGCAGAAGACTTGAAAACGCCGTGCGGGCAACGGAAGCGTCCGCCTCGTCAACAATCGAAATCAGCCTGCGCCACAAAATCTCCAGCGTAATATGGTCGAACTGGGATTTTGGATTTTGGCCTCCGGCCTGTAGGGGCCGCAGGGGCCTACGCCCCGGAGGGATTTTGGATTTTGCTGAGTCGTTCAATCCTGCTTCGTTTTGCATGAATCATGCACCTCATTTTTTATAAGATTGGCCACAGACACACACAGACAAGCACAGACAGTACAACCTCTGATAAAAATCGGTCATCTGTTCTCTGTCATCTGTTCTCTGTCATCTGTTCTCTGACATCTGTCCTCCGTCATCTGCCCTCTGCCCTCTGTCCTCTGTCTTCTGTCTGTAGATCGATCCAGACAAATCCGTAATCATCAACGCCGGCTTGTGCATCTTCGCCAACGATAATGGTGGATTCTTTTTCTTCGATAATGGCCGGCCCTTTCATCACTGCGCCCGGGAAAAGTTTAAAGCGATCATATACTGTAAATGGTATAAACTCCTTGCGGACCAGCGAGAATGCCCGACGCTCCCCTTTGATACAGTCCGAAGTTTTTCCAGTGGTCTGCTGCAACGGCGGTATACGAAACTCTCGCTGGGGAAGGCTTGCGCGAACCTTGAAGGTCACAAATTCAACCGGGGTTTCCGGATAGGTCCGACCGTAGAGCTTTTTGTAGACGTCGTCGAAAAGCTCCCGAATCTGAACCTTTTCCCATTGGAAAAAAGACTGTTGTTCAAGGTGAAGATCGGTTTCCGCCCCCTGACCCACAAAACGCATCATCAGGGTCCGCTCGAAAATCACCGTTTCGTCCTTGCTTGCCTGTTGCAGAATGGCGGCGCCTTCTTCTTCAAGTTCTTTAAATAGGTTCTCGATCTCCTTAAAGTCGGCATCATCCAGAGTGACGCGGTGACTCCTGGTCAAATCAAAGGCCACCGGAGCAGTAAAAAAACCAAGCGCGGATCCCACGCCGGCCAGGGGGGGAACGAGGATCCGCGGCGCACCGATTTTTTTCGCCAGGCCATAGGCATGCACCGGACCGGCACCCCCGAAGGCTGAAATAGTAATGATATTTGGGTTGCCGCCTTTTTCCGCAATATGGGTTTTGGCCGCAGCTGCCATGGTCTCATTGATCAGATCGTGGATACCAAAGGCCGCCCCCACCGCCGTCGTGCCAAGAGGCTTGGCAACCTTTTCTTCCAGAGCTTTTTCGGAAGCCGCTTTGTCCAGCGACATGGTCCCGCCCAGAAAATAGTCGGGATCCAGGTAGCCCAGCACCAGATCGGCATCGGTCACCGTAGGGTTTTGACCGCCGCGCCCGTAACAGGCGGGCCCGGGATCTGCTCCGGCACTTTCAGGCCCGACCTGCAAAAGGCCCATTTTGCTCGTCTTGGCAATGCTGCCGCCGCCGGCTCCAATTTCCATTAAATCCACTACCGGTACCTGAATGGGCAGACCGCTTCCTTTCTTAAATCGCTGGACACGCCCCACCTCAAAGGTGGAAACCAGGCCGGCCTGTCCCTTCTGTATTAAACAGGATTTGGCCGTCGTTCCACCCATGTCGAAGCAGAACATGTCTTTTATTTTAAACATCCGGCCATAATGCTGCGATGCAATCACCGCCGCAGTGGGTCCCGATTCGATGATTCTCACCGGAAACTGGCGGGCGGTCTCAACGGAAGTGATACCACCGCTGGAAAGCATGATAAAGAGTTTTCCCTTAAATCCCAGCGATTCCAGACGGGAGGAAAGTCTGGCCAGGTATTTGGCTGTAATCGGTTTAACATACGCGTTGGTTACGGTGGTGCAGGTCCTCTCATATTCGCGGATCTGGGGCAAAACTTCAAATGAAGTGGATAAAGACAAATCCGGTGCCGCTTGCTCAATTATTTTCTGAATTTTTTTTTCGTGCACCGGGTTTTCATAGGAATTAATCAAACACACTGCTAACGATTCGATTCCCTGTTCGAGCAGACCGCTGAGCACCCGACGCACTTCCCGCTCATCCAGGGCGCTGATTACCCGGCCGTCAACGGTGATGCGTTCTGAAACTTCATGACGCAGCGATCGCGGCACCAGCGGCAGTGGATACTCGGCAAAAATGTCGTAAGCATCGTATCGAAGCTCGCGGCCCAACTCCAGCACATCACGAAACCCTCGGGTGGTAATCAGACCGGTTTTGGCGCCTTTTCTTTCGATGATGGCATTGATCACCAGGGTGGTGCCATGGATGACTTCCTCGATTTGCGGCATAAATCCGGGTGTACGTTCCAGCAATTCCCGGATCCCCTGCTCGACCGCATCAGAGGGATCGCCCGGGGTGGTCAAACATTTGTTTATCGTAAATTCACCCGTATCATCGTTCACCAAAACAAAATCCGTGAACGTGCCGCCGATGTCACATCCTAATCTATAGATCTCGTTCGCCACCAATTGCCTCCTATTATGACTTCGGAATTCGAGTAGAGAAGTCCACACAATCCTGAATTCGGAAGTTGGAATGCGGAATTCCACCTTCAAAATATACTAGGTTCCTGCCATTCTCCGAAAAGATCCCGGAAAACACCGGCCATTTCGCCGACGGTCGCATAGGCCCGGCAACAGTCGACCAGCAACGGCATCACATTTTTGCCGGCGCGTGTTCCCTGCTCCAGATTTTTTAACGCTCGGGATACTTCGCGGTAGTCACGGGTCCGGCGCAGTTCTTTAAGGTTGGAAACCTGCAGGGCCACCCATTGTTCATTGTGTTCATGCAGTTCCACATCGGTTTGGTCCTCAACTTCATCGGCATATTTGTTGACACCGACCTTGATGTATTCTCCCTTCTGAAGACCCTTTTCGTATTCATAAGCCTGCTGGGCCACTTTTCGCTGGATAAAACCGGTGGCCACCGCGTGCACCATGCCGCCGATCTCCTGAATTTGCTTCATTTCGCCGAGAATTTTTTCCTCCATCTGTTTGGTCAGGGTCTCAATGAAATAAGAGCCCGCCAACGGATCCACCGTGTCGCGCAGGCCGACCTCATCCATGATGATTTCCAGCGTACGCAAGGAAAGCAAAGCGGCCCTCGGGGTCGGAATGGTATAGGCTTCATCAAAGGAGCAGAGCGCCGTGGTCTGCGCCCCGCTTAGCGCAGCTCCCAAGGCATAAAAGGCGCCGCGCATGATGTTGTTTTCAGGCTGGTCCTTGGTCAGTCCACTGCCGCCGCCGCCGAAAAGACCCCTGAGGAATAATTTCTTTTTATCTTGCACACCGTACTCTTCCCGCAGCATCTTGGCCCAAAGTTTTCGGGCCGCTCTGAACTTGGCAATTTGCTCCCAGAGGTTGCCGAAAACATTCAGATTGAAGGAAAAGCGCCCGACGGCATCTTCTGCCGACATCCCCCGCTGCATCACATTGTCCATGTAGGCTTTGGCGATTTCAAAGGCACAGGCAATTTCCTGGGCAGGCGTCGCACCGGATTCGCGAATGTGATAACCGCAAATACTCACCGGGTTGCAGCGCGGAAGTTCTTTGGCTGAGTATTCAATGCTGTCTCCCACCAGTCGGACCGCTTCTTCCACCGGAAATATCCAGGCCCCGCGACCGATCATTTCTTTGAGAATGTCATTCTGGGGTGTGGCACTGATTTTCTCCTTGGGATAGCCGAATTTTTCCGCCGTGGCCTGATACATGGCCAACATGATGGAAGCCACGGCATTGATGGTCAGTCCGGAACCGATCCGATCCAGCGGGATTCCCTCAAAGGCCATTTCGAAGTCCCGCAGGGAGTCCACCGCCATCCCGACGCGGCCCACTTCGCCAACGACTTTGGAATCATCCGAATCATAGCCCATCTGGGTTGGAAGGTCGAAGGCCACATTTAAACCCGTCTGACCGTGGGAGATCATCAATTTAAAGCGTTTGTTGGTTTCCTGGGGCGTGCCGAAGCCGGTGTATTGACGGGTGGTCCAGGCCCGACTGCGGTATCCCTGAGGATGCAGGTTGCGTGTAAACGGATACTGCCCGGGATCACCAAGGTCCTTTTCATAGTCGAATCCAGCCTCATCGAGATCTTGCGGCGTATATACCGGTTTGACACGGATACCGGATTGATAGATCACTTCTTCGATGCCGTCTTTTTCATTTTTAACATATTTTGCAACACCCATTTTTTCCCTCTAATTTTAGGTTTGGTGTAATAACTCAGAAGACTGAATACAGATAACAGATTACAGAGAACAGAGGTCAGATTTCAGAGCTCAGAGGTCAGATTTCAGAGCTCAGAGCTCAGATGACAGTTTACAGAAATTGGAATGCGGGAGGCGGAAAAAATCAATCAACTCTATACCCTCCAACTTCGAACCTATACTATACGCCTTATGCCCTGTCATTCCAATCTGAATCGCGACGTCCGTAATCTGTCTACTGTCATGAGTGATGTCTGACTCTATGCGCTATGCCCCATGCGCTATGCCCCATGCGCTATGCCCCAGGCTCTTTGCCCCTTTGGCCCGCAACCCGTAAGTTGCTATTTTAACATCTTGCGAATGCCTGTAACTATATCGTCAAACGAGGTGCCCCCGGGAAAGACTCCCTCAATTCCCATCTCTTTTAATTTTGGGATGTCCTGCTTGGGAATGACTCCTCCCACGGTTACAGGGATATCTTCGATCCCTTCGGATTTCATCATCACCAGCAGTTTTTTGCAGATAGGAAGATGCGCTCCAGACATAATACTGAGGCCGATAACGTCAACTGCTTCCTGAACAGCCGCGCGGACAATTTGCTCGATGGTCTGATGCAGCCCGGTGTAGATGACCTCCATGCCGGCATCCCGCAGGGCCAGTGCAGTGACTTTCGCCCCGCGGTCATGGCCATCCAATCCAGGTTTGCCCACAAGAATCTTAATTTTCTTTTCCGTCATTTGCGCGCCCCCTTCTTACCAAATTCTCTTAGGACCTCATCCTGTCCACGCAAAATGTGGTCTCTTACCAGTTTTTCCACCCCTTCGGCATCCCTTTTGCGCATAAATTTCAACATTCGGACATGGTCTTCATTGCTGATATTCGCTAGTTTGTCGTCTTTTAAAATCATTTGTCTGAACCTGAAAATTTGATCTCTGAGTGCGTTGATCATATGAATTAGTCTGGGACTTTTGCTGAGCGCATAGAGTAGATCATGAAACTCCGTATTGATCCCCGGTAAAGCATCCAATTGTTTTTTATTCAGGAACCCCTGAAATTCATCAATCTTTTCTTCAAGCGCTGTGAGCTCATCGGTTTGATGCTTTAAGGTGGCCAGCCTGGCTGCATATCCTTCCAGAACACTTCGAATGCCAAAGGTTTCTTCGATATCATTCCGACTCAAGCCCAGGACGGTAAACCCACCCCGCGGCTGTCGCTCAATGAGCTGCTCGCGTTCCAGCTTGTGGATTGCCTCTCTTACCGGCGTGCGACTGATTCCCAGCATCTGTGCAATATGACTTTCAACAAGCCATTCTCCCGGCTTAATGTTGCCCCGGATGATGGCCTGCTTCAGGTTATCGAACACATGCTGTCCCAGGGATTTTCGTTCCTGCAGTACCTGCAAGGGTCCGGGATCAAAACCTTTTAGTTCAGCTTTTTTCCTCATCAAATGTTCCTATAAACTTTGTCGCAAAAGGTTAAATTATACTTCTCCTGCAACTCGTAACTAATAACCTGATATCAGGGGTCAGATGACAGAAGACAGATTACAGATGTCGGAAATCAGATTGCATGCATAGTTCATTCCTGAAACACCTTGGATCCTCCTGCACCTTCCATTGAGCGATGTCTTACTCTATGCGCTATGCTCTTTTTGCCCGCAACACGTATACCGCGACCCGTAAATCGCAAATTGATGCTGTTTTTTTAAAAGAGGCACCTTAAATTGATATTCTTTGTTTGCCTTCGTGTCTTAACAGGCGAACTTTTTCTTTTCATTATGACAAGATAGAGCTAAGTGATCCCATCCTTCGTCACTCGTCACTCGTCACTCGTCATTCGTTACTCGTCATTCGTTCCACCTTCCCCTTTCCAAATTCCGCATTCCCACTTCCGCATTCCACTTTCCCAATTCCCCATTCCGAATTCCGCATTCCGCATTCCGCATTCTATATGATCCCCTTTTCTTTGAGACCGCAAAGCGCTTCATCGGAATAGCCGAGCTTTCGGCCATATATTTCCTGATTGTTCTCTCCAAAACGGGGCGGAAACGAAAGTCGACGATTTGAGGCCTCCAAAAAAGGCGTCATATTGGGCGGCGGTGCCAGGGTGATACGCGTCCCCGAAACCGGATCCTGGGCATGCAGAAGCTTTTTTTCAACGAGCGGATCGGCAATGACTTCCGTTACAGTTTGAATTTTGCTGACGGGAACCGTAATGGAAGTGAACAAATCGATTAATTCCTCGGATGAGTAATTTTTAGTGATGGCATTAATGGCGGCGTTGAGGTTTTCCACGTCCCCGATGCGGCCTGAATTTTTTTCATATGCGGGACTGTCCAGAGATTGAAACATCCCCTGGGACACCATGGCTTTCCATTGACGGTCGTTTCCAACCGCTAAGTATACATAACCATTTCTGGTTTGATAGACGGAAACCGGACAGAAAAATTCATGGGTGTTCCCGCGACGAGAGATGGTTTTCCCAAAACTGGCGGTCAAAGTAATGGGAACCGTCAGCCAGGATACCGTAGATTCGAACATGGCCATATTAATACAACTTCCTTCACCGGTGACCTGGCGTTGATAAAGGGCTTTCATCACCAGTCCGTAAGCATGCTCACTGGTGCCCATATCCGGCAGCGGAATTCCCACAACCTGGGGATCGCCGCCGCCTTCCCCGGTAAGTTCCATTAACCCGCCGCGGGCCTGCAAAATCGGATCATAGGCGCCTTCATTGCTATCCGGACCAAAACCGGTAACCCCCAGCCAGATGATGTCCGGTCTCAACGACTTGAGCGTATCGTAGTCGATACCCAGTTTTTTATAATTCTTAGGTAGTTGATTGGTGGCAAAAATATCCACTTTCAGTTCCCGGATAAGCGCGTGGAATATTTTCTTCTTGCCGGCATTAATGCATAAAAAATAAGCGTTCATTCGCTCTTCGGAGAGCACATTATCCCCAATCATCCGGTTGGGATCGCCATAAACCGGGTGCTCCAAGCGGATCACCTGCATCCCATCCTGGGCCAATCTGAATGTCAAATAGGGTAACACGGTTGCCTGTTCAAGGGATAATACGGTAAGTTTACTGAATAACGCCATCGACTTTCTCCATTTGACAGTTAAGTTTGAATTCTCTGGATCTTATCAGATCAGGCGCGTACTACGGGCTTAATACAATCGACCAAGAATTGATTATTGTATACGGTATACAAAGAACAGATGTCAAGAATTGTTTTTTATGAAGAAGTGAGCAGCGATCCTATGGATCGCGTCTGCGGAAGATATAAATCCCCGGCATAGTGGAGGTATGCCGAGGATTTTGGTGGGTCTAAGTCGTTCAGATCGATAAATTAACCGTTCAGAGGTTCAGGCCTGCCCTGGCGCGACGGAATGTGGCTGAGCAATTGCTTTCACATTTTATGGACTTATCCTCTCATTACCACATCTTGATATGCCAGGTCTGGGCCAGGGGTTCAAAGGTTAAGGTTGACGAAAAAAATGGTAACCCTGAACCGGGAGCCCGGAACCTTTTAACCCTGACCGATAGCATTCTCAATTTATGGGCAACTTTGCGGTCTATTAACGTCTACGATACTTTCATTTGATGAATAATGAGGTCTGTAAAAGGACCGTCACATCAAAAGTTCTTGAGTCCCCTGTAATCAACGGCTTTAGCATAATCCATCAGATCCTTTTTGTCGACTGAATTGCCCTTGATGGAAACGATATAGCGCTTATCAACCAGCACATTTACTTCCCCATTCTTTCTATCGGGATCATATTTCACAATGGCTTTATTTCGTTTAATTTTCTGGAGCTTGCCTCCCTGGGCACCGGCATACATAGGGTTAAACATGGCCATCATTCCCTGCATCATAGGAGAATCAGCCATAATGTTGATGGTAATGCGCTTCCTGCCCTGGTCTCCCGTGCCGGGCTTAAAATATTCTCTTTGTACGCCCGACATTCCCCCCAACATGCCCGTACTCTGAGTTTTCGCCGTTTTAGACTCCCAGCCCGGCATCGCCTCCGGCAAAAATTTCATGATATTCTCACTTCTAAGTTGTTGTATAAGCTGTCTGGCATAATCCAGGCTTTCAGCCGCTTCGGCATATTCCTTTTCTTTATAGGCCTCGATGGCTTCGTTCATGGCCTCCAGTATTCTTTTCAACATGTTCTCCTCCTTATAATTTAGTGCTTCGATTTGCAATTATAGTGACATAACATTATCGCATGAGGCTCAAGTATCACAGGATGCCGGTTATTTCAACCAGGCGAGGTCGAAATTCTTAAGCCCGGATAATTCTTGATTGTCTCCACTGGCAAAAGTATCTGCACTTGGAATCAAAATATAGCGAAAAAATTTCTCAAAGCCTCAAATGTTTCATCCTTGAGCTCAATTTCAGCAGCTATTAAATGGGTAAGCCTAAATTATTGGGGGGTCGGGGAGTTTTTCGCGGAAACCCTTGATGATAGCGGAGTGGATGATCCCCAGCGAAATCGGATGCTGTCTGAGACCCTTAGGGATCGTTTTGAATGAACAGCTTGTCACGACGGATTTTATTTTAAAGCAGATCTCGGATTCGCGCACAATATCCTGTTTTGTATTGATTTCTGTTCATTCATTATGAACCCTTTGGGTCGAGTTCAGGCGTTTTCACTGGGGATTATCCACGCAGCGGGTCGGCTTTCAATAACTCCCCGACCCCTCAAATTATTAAGTTAAATCTCTGCAGGATCGTCGCCGTCGGTCTGCCGCTTTCATCCCACCCCATGCATTGATAAAACTCCTGAATCATGGGCTTTAGGTTAACCTTTCTCCCACGAATCGGCCCCTTGGTTATGGGGGATTGA
>CALZJV010000076.1 GCA_945787595.1 uncultured Desulfobacterales bacterium
TGCGATTTCAACAGCGCGGTTTCCTTTGATGATGCCGGGAAAACCAAGAAATTTTGGAACATTGCCGGCGGTCAGTGTAATTAAATCTTCCGGACCCGTATCCAACTGCAGAACATCATCGATGCGAAGATCCAACAAATCCCTCACACTTCGCGTGGCTAGTCCCAACTCCGCAATGAGGGTCACCGGCATATCCTGCAATAATTTTTGAAGCTGCTCACTCCAGGTATGTTCCTGATCTTTACTACGCAAATATTTTGATGAAAGTTTATCCTTTATGGGTTCCAGCACGAGGTATGGAATGCATATATGAAGGTTTCCCGAAAATTTTTCTCCTTTGACGGCAAAGACAATGACCACCATTAAATCATTGGGTGAAGCCAGGTGAACAAACTCGGGTTTGTTCTCGGTTTTTCTTAATGAGATGTTTACGGGATCTAAAATCATCCAGGACTGTTGCAGACTATTCAAAACCTCAAGAGCAAATTTTCGCATCATGCGCTGCTCAATGAGGGTAAATTCCCGCATCTGCTGGGTGGGTTTGCCATCGCCGCCGAACATGCAATCAATCAGCGAATATACAAGTGCGGGCTCGATGGCAAGCATAGCCGAACCGATGAGAGGATCCATGGAAAAAATCGTAAAACTTGTTGGGTTTGAAAAGGCCCCGATGCATTCTGAATATTTTACCATTTCAGTCGAAACAAACTCCGCCTCGATGGGTCGCTGCAGTGATGTTGAAAGAGATGTGTTTAATAAAGTGGCCAACTTGTCATAGACTTCTTCCAGAGCATAAAATTGATCGCGCAACATTATATTCTGGGATGTTAGATTATAGGCGACAGCTTCCGATTCCGTTTTGCTCTCTTCCTCAAGATCGACCTCACCGCTATCCATGGCCGACAACAGCGCATCAATTTCTTCTTGAGATAGGATCTGATCGGACATACAGGCTGCCTCTATTGGACCACAAACTCTTTAAAGTAGATATTGGTTATCTGACCCCTGGCTAACAAACCGTTGATTCTTTCCTGCATTTGGTCTCTCAATGCGGTTTTCCCTTTCGCAGAGCTGATATCCGCAAAACGCTTGGTGGGCAAAATTGTCAAAATACTGTCTCTCACTTGGGGCAGTCGTTTTTTAATTTCACTCTCCAGTAGGTCGCTATCCAATTCTAAGTCAATAGTAATCCTTAAATACCGCTTGCCACCCGGGTCAGCGAGATTCACAATGAAGGTGTCCAGAGAAAAAATTGGACCCAGCAGTTCGTCTACCGGAACCGGAGTATCCTGATCGGCTTGCTCACTATCTTCAGCTGCACTCTGGGACTGGATTTCCATTGCGGACAATTTATTCCACATCATAAAAAGGCCGCCACCCAAACCAAGCATAAAAACCATCACAACACCAATGAGTATAATGAGTATCTTGTTTGACATTTTACTTTACACCCTCCGTTGTCAGAACGATTTCCACCCGTCGGTGTTGACACGATGGCCGGGAATGAATTGGGTACCGGCAGCCGTGACTCACCATGACCGAAGCGAAAAGTCTCTCGCAATTGCACTTATCAGTTTTGCCGACATCCTAGAAAGCAAGTATTGTGCCACGGAGCGGAACGCTCAGATATGTAATGGTCCGATTGCGTAACCCCGTCTGCAGCGCTGAACTCTATGGAATATAATGGAAAAACGGCAGGTCAAATTTTGAAGCAGTATCCATGATAGGATTACACGGATTCCCAGGCAAAGTGAAAGTCAAACAAAACTTGGGAACCGGCGTCAACTTTGGCAATTATTAGTCAAGTGTTTGACGATGGCATCCAACCATGTGAGGATGAACATTATCCATCGATCCGGACTGAATCAGCACAACCATACGCTTGTTCATCCTCGTCCTCGGCGGTCTATAAATGATGTTTGCTAGAACCGAATATATTTTATCTATTTGAATTTAATTAGTAAAAATATAAATTTCACTATTTAGAAATATCATGCCCCAATCGTTATCAAGCGAAACCCGGCTTTGCGCAGCGGAATCTTCAGTCATTACCCCAACTGCGCTTAAACCCGGCGAGGGCCATATTCATTATCGTTTCAAATTAATCAGTTCTTGTAAAACTTCATCGCTGGTAGTGATTACCCGGGAATTAGCTTGAAACGCGCGCTGGGTAGTGATCATTTTAACAAACTCCTGGGCCAGATCGACGTTGGACATTTCGATAGCGCTGGGGCTGATGCTACCCAGACTGGCGCTGAGTGGGACTCCCGGCATGGCTTGACCGGAAGCACGGGATTCTGAATATAGATTTTTACCCATTTTACTCAAACCGAAATAGCTGGGAAAATCTGCCAGCGCAACTTGATACAGCGGGGTGAGTTGTCCATTGGAGTATACACCGGTAACAAACCCGCTTTCATCTACCGATACCCCTCGAAGGTTACCGGCAGCAAAACCATTTTGGGTGTTGAAATTGGTGGTGGAGGTAGAGGCATACTGGGTGAGGTCACCGTTGGTGAGGTTAGCGGCATCAAAAAGATCCCAGTTGATCGTAACGTCGGCGGCTCCATTAACCAGATTGGTGAGCGTGATGCTGGGATCGGTGCCGGTGTTTAGATTTCCGCTGCCGTCAAAGGTAAGATTGGCGTTGGTGATGCCGACATCCGTAGCTGGTGTGGTAACTGTTCCGGTCGGAACGGAAACACTGGCTGTCCAAGCATTGGCAGCGGTCTTGGTGAAGGTCAAGGTTAACGGTATGGCATTGCCTAAGGAATCGTAAATTGTTTGAGTGCTGGTATAGGTATCATTCACAGCCGCTCCGGCATCGAGGTTTATATCCAGGGAAGAAGTGGTTGTGGGTTGAGGCGGCGTCGTACTTTCGCCGGGAACATTTATATTTTCGATAGCACCCAGGCTGACAGTACCGTTAGCGGCTACCGAGGAAACCCGATAGCCTTGGACAAATAACCCATCCGGATTGACAAGGTCGCCGTCTCTGTCGAAGGAAAATTCTCCAGCCCGGGTGTAATAGGCCGCACCGGAGTCATCCTCAACCATGAAGAAACCTTTCCCGTTGATCGCCATATCTGTTGCGTTTGAGGTATTCTCAACAGAGCCCTGGCTCCAGGAAGGTGAAACCCCCCAAAATTCAACGCCTCTTCCGATACCGCTAGATGAGGATCCTCCCAAAGACTGGCTCAAAATATTGGCAAACGAGGATCTGTTGGATTTAAATGCAGTGGTGTTTACATTTGCAATATTGTCTCCGATAACCGTCATGGCAGTGGAATTAGCACTTAATCCGGATATGCCGGCAAACAATGATCCTATCATATCTATTTTCCTCCATTAGTGAAAGTGTTATTTATTCTTCAAATTACGGGCTTTCCTCTAAATTATGGGGTGTTGCCACTTTAATTACATCGCCGACGGCAATCCTTTGATCCCCAGAAATCAAGAAGGGGGTATTATTTTCAAACGTCACTGTGTCTACAGTGCCGGTAAACAATGCTGTGGCGTTAACCTCTTGACCGTTGGCATCAGCGGCCAGGATTTCAAAGGTATAGCTTCCATCCGTTGCCGGATTTCCGTTTCTGTCAGCTCCGTCCCAAACCAGCGTATGCCGTCCTGCGGATAGACCGTCGCTTTCAATTGCTTTAACAAACCCACCGGTGCTGTCATAGATGTTCACCACGGCCGTGGCGGCATCATTAGCCAGGTTAAAATCACAGTCAATCGGCTCTCCATCGGTTAATTTCAGGGAATTGCCGTTGGCAGTGATTTCTTTTCCGAGCAGTGAAACGGCCTGGGAATTATTGGCCGCTGCCTGATAATTCTGCAACTGCTCCAAATTATCGTTGACATTGTTCAATTGCTCCAAAGAGCTGAACTGAGCCAGCTGAGCTGTAAATTCAGTAGAATCGGTGGGATTGAGCGGATCCTGGTTTTGCAACTGGGTGATCAAAAGGTTTAAAAAATCCTCCTTACCCAAAACCGATGACTTGGAAGCGGCAGGTTCCGTTGATCCGGCAGTAACTGGACTTAATTCTGAAGTTATCAATTGCGTATCACCTTTTAAAAATTGAAAGTTTTTGATTGAATAATAAAAATTTCCGGAATTCGTTCCATTGCGGCTAAACTATTCAATAAAGAAGTGGCGAAGCAAATTCCTTAGGTGGTCAATCTTCAATTTAGCCAATGAATTTCATGCAAAATAATCCACGGTCGCTGTGCCGGCTTTCCTTAAGCCGACATTCCCGTTCTGCTCCCGTGTTTCTCCTTTTCGACTTCCCGGGTTGATGCGAGCAACTCTGGACTGTCGGTCTTTTGCTTGACCGGCCTTTCTCTTAGGGTGTTTGTGTTCATCAGAGTCATTGGATAATGCGACTTCCAGTTTGTCGACGTTAAGCCCCTGCTGCTGTAAATCGGCTTTTAGCTGATAGATATGATTTTCAACCATATCTTTGACGAATCCGAATTCAGTCAATATTTTTACGGTCACCTGATGATTTTCGGTGGTCACTTGCATGCGAACATGGCCGAGAAATTCCGGTTTGAGATCAATTTTTGCTTCATGTTGACCGTTTCTCATATAGATGACGGCTTTTCGTACGATTTGATCCAGCGTCTGAGTTCGAAGGCTATGGTCACCATGGTCGGTTTGCTTAGATGAGGAAGTCGCTTCAAATGCCTTCTCTGCGGATTGATTTTGTGAGCCCAGCAAACCATTGTCGTTGGCCCCGGCATCCACTTTAGTTACTTTCCCGCCAAGTTCATTGCTGATGGCGCCATCCATTCTCATGTGGTACTCTTTTGCCAATTGAGCATCATGTATCATTTTTGAAACTGGCGATGATTCATTATTAACCATATTGTTCTGAACGTGTTCGCCGCCATAACGCTGCACAGGGTCTAAAGTCTTTGCCGCTTGAGCGTTGTTTGTCATTTTTATAGCCGGTAAGGATTCAATTTTTGCCGTCTCGTCCCGGACGGTTTCCCCGACGGATAGTTGCACCTGGTTTAAAGCCCTTACCGGCTGAGCTTCGTTTGTCGTTTTTGAAACTTGTGAGGATTCATTATTCGACAAATTCTGCTGTGCCGATTCACCGCCAGCCTGTTTCCCGGGGTAAATCGTCGACGGAATCCGATTGACAAGACTTACCTGGTTCGCTGCCCCTGCTTTAACCGGGATATCTGCAACGTCTTTCAGCTCGGAGATTTCCGTGCGGACTGCTTCCAAGGGCCTTGGTACTTTAGTGTTTTCACTGGCTTCAACCCCAACCGGCCGCGGCTCCACTGACAATGTTATCGAGTCGGTCTTATCCATGTTCTCCGATCGAGGAGCAATTTGTGAATTTTCAGCAAGTTGAAAAGATCCGGGTTGTCGAATATCATTTGATATTTTGGTTGTGACCCGATTCAATTCGGCCAATGGGTCTGATGGTTTTTCGCCGGAGTCACTCTCCCCCACATAGATACCAGAACTGCTTTTTCGGCCTCCCTGGCCAGAAACGATTCTTTGCGCCAACTGGTTCAAATTAGCAGGCTCTATCGATCGACTATCGCTAAGTTCACCCAAAGGATTCTCATCGCTTTGGGATAAGGTGTTACCCGTTTGAACGTTTGCTATAAATTGCTGTAAACGGACGAATACGGCTTTCATCTCGCTAGACAACACAAGGTCCTCTTGGTCAGGCCTTGCGAGGAGCTTTTGTAATGCAGCCGAACCTTCTGCGTCACCCAATATCCAGTCTACTTTATCTGCAAAACTCGATCCCCCGGCCGAATCGTAAAGCCCCAGTTTTTCAAAAATGCTTGATACCACTGTTAAATTCGAACCAGGGGTGATCTGACACTCCACATCGGCATGATCTTCTGCCAGCAGTTTGGTGGTCTCGAATATCTCAGTCTCATCGCCGATTGCTTGACGGGAGATTGCTTCGAATTTATCACCGGAATTGGTTGCAGCGGATGTGAATGATTTCCCCCCACCGATCCCATGTGTTGTTTTATTGTGCTGGTTGTCTTTTGATATTTGCTCCAGGGTATTCAGAAAACTATTACTACGACTTTCCGCGGGCAGTATATCGCAGGTTTTAGATACATCTGAGCAACTCTGCTCAGAGACCCCAATCGTGCCACAACCAAAGTTTGGTGACGGGGTCTGATTTGAAACCTGGGAAAAAAGAAAATTTGCAGTCATTACGCATTTTCCTCAAATTGTATATTCATAAAAAGAGACCTTTGAGTCCAATATGGTTGTCTTTGTAGCATGGAGTGTGCCAAAAAGTTTTGGTAGGATAATTAATAGGAATTAATAGGATCGCAATTTTCTTAACCTCCTATAATATTGTTAGATATCTATTTTGAAATTTGCTAAGGACATATAAAACTTAAATCCACAGATGATTCAAATCATCCTTAAATTTGCTCTTATAGGAATCAGATCGGCAATTATTTCCCATCGATGGAAAACATTACCTGACCTTGGGATCGGCGACAAAAATCAGAAAACAAGCGACGGAAAAGAACGCTAAGCAGAAGCTATTGAATGTGGAATTTGAAATGTGGAATGTGGAAATCTGAAAGTGAGAGGGTTACCGAAAAAATAAATAAAAATTTTGGAGCGGTGAACTATTTGATTAATATACCCAATTTACACCAAATTATCACACGATGCATGGCAGGCGGGCGTCCATCTTTCAAAACTACCCTGTACGACACAAATGGAACCTGTGAATGTTCACTATATAATTTAGCGCATATAAGACCTGTCATCCCCCATAGACCCTATACACTATGCCATATCCCCGGCTACATCTGGCGGGCATGGCCGATCGAAGCGAGTTCGTCCATAGATTTGCGTTCGTCTTGCATCAATTTTTGTTGATATGCTTGCTTCTCCTTGTGTTTAATAGTTTTCAGGGTTTTGCGCTTTTGCATGATGGAGATCAACTCATGTCGTTTCTGATCAACCAACTTTACGGCTCGATGCACACGTAAGGCTTGGTCTTCAATGTCCTTGGATAACTGCTGAAGATAATTTATGTATAAAATGATACCGGAAACGGTTGTGTTTTCTTTTTTTTTTGCTTGCAGTTTTTCAAGGCTTTCTTGTTTATCCTTTTTTTTTCGGTCAAGCTCCCCACGCTCGTTAGAAAGTCTTCTCCGGGCCTGTGCCAACTCTTTTTGACAGGCTTCTTCCTGATGGCGCCGATGGTTGAGAAGAGCTTCCAATTTGAATCGGTACATTGATCAATGCCTGTTGTCGATTCACGATTAATGACTGATTGATGATATTGGTTCCGGCATGCCCGGTTTTGGAGTTCCATTCCGATTTTGAAACATGGCATCCATTTGAGTGATGCTGTCCTCAAAATTCACTGTTTCTTCAATCGTCTGTCTTAGGTAATTCCTAATCTTGCCGAACATTTCAATGGCATAATCAATTTTCGGATTACTGCCGGCGACATAAGCACCAATATTGATTAAATCTTCCGCCTTGCGATATGTGGCCAGTATTTGTTTTAGCCGACGGGCATTTTGTTTGTGTTTATCGTCGATTATATCATCCATAACGCGGCTGATACTGCTTAAAACATCGACTGCCGGATAGTGATTTTCCATCGCAAGATCTCGGGTAAGATTGATGTGACCGTCTAATAACGAGCGCAACGCATCCGCAATCGGTTCGTTGGAATCATCACCCTCCACCAGCACCGTATACAGTCCGGTAATGGTTCCACGATTGGCGGAGGTTCCAGCGCGTTCAAGCAATTTGGGCAAGAGGCTAAAAACAGACGGCGTGTAACCTTTGGTTGTTGGCGGCTCCCCCAATGCCAAACCGATCTCCCGTTGAGCCATGGCAAAGCGGGTCACCGAATCCATCATCAAATTGACATGATTTTCCTGGTCTCGGAAGTACTCGGCGATAGCGGTAGCGATAAAGGCGCCTCGCATCCGAATCAGCGGTAGGCGGTCCGAGGTGGCAACTACAATGACGGATCTTTCCAATCCTTTTTCACCAAGTTCTTTGACGATAAAGTCATTGACTTCTCTGCCCCGCTCGCCGATAAGAGCAATCACATTCACATCGGCTCTTGTTTTACGGGCTATCATCCCCAAAAGTACGCTTTTTCCGACACCCGAACCCGCAAAAACTCCCACTCTCTGACCACACCCAACAGTTAACAGGCCGTTGATAACCCGGATACCTAAATCCAGCGGTTGATGAATTCTTTTACGCATCATCGGATTAATCGAAGTTGCATAAATCGGGTATTCAGTCTCACTCAATATCGGTCCCTTGCCGTCAATTGGATTTCCAAGGCCATCGATGACACGACCCAGCATACCCGAACCCACCGGCACAACTGCCTTCTGCTGTCGCGCGACAACCCGGCATCCCGGTCCGATGCCGCGAATTTCTTCCAGAGGCATCAGCAAAACATTATTATTCTTGAAGCCGGAAACTTCAGCAGTAATCTTATGGATACTTTGTTTGGAAAAAATATCACATACGGTTCCCAGGCAGGATACTGGACCATGGGCTTGGACAACCAGACCGGTAACATCGGTTACACGACCGGTGGCACGAATAGGACAGGTTGACTCTATACAGGTATGATATTTTGTTAAATCGACTTCGGTAGCCATTGGCTTTATATAAAATTATAAGATTCTATCACAGATAAGTATTTCAACTTTTCTCCATCGCGGCGCTAAATGACTCTTCGACAGCCTGCAGCTGCTTCTCTATCCGGGCGTCAATCTCACCTAAATCCGTTTCGATGATACAGCCGCCACTTTGAATGTTTTCGGCGGCTTCAAGGGTGACATTATCAATATTTTGCAGCATATTTGATATTTGAGTTTGAGTCTCTTTGATAAATTGCAGGTCGGATGGGCTCATCTTGATTTTTATTTCACCCGGATCTTCAATTTTGGCGAGCGCTTCTCTGGCAACGCACACCACTATTTCCCTATCAATGGTTACCTCTTGGCAGATAATTTTCCTGGCGATGGTCAAAGCCAGATCTACCACTTCTTTTTCGATTCTCTGGTGTGTTTCTTTACGAATATTATAAAGCTGGCGCAGCACTTCTTGAAGACTCGTCAAAACCGGTTTTATTTTTTTTTCGCCCTGTTCATGCCAGGAGTTTTCACTGTCAATCGCACCCCTTTTCAACCCGTCCGCGAATCCCTTCTGGTAAGCTTGCTCGTTTAATTGGGCGGTAGATATTGAGCCTTTTCGAATATTGCAGGTACCGTCATCGTCGGATTGTGAGGCCATACCGGTCCGATTTGATTCAATTTTTTTATACTTAATCCGTTGAAAATTTTCCTCCGTCGGCGAACAACGCTCAACATTGGCTGGTTCATCAACAGGAATGTCCGGAAAACAATGCAATCCGAACCCGGCGAGCCCACTTTT
Source organism: uncultured Desulfobacterales bacterium (assembly GCA_945787595.1). Next base: position 9,434 of record CALZJV010000076.1, read on the forward strand.
GAATGAGCGTTGTACAGGTCTAGACAATAATCTCTTCTCCTCTTCGTCCACTGATGATGATTTCTCCTTTGACTTCCATCTCCTGGATAATACCGGTGATGGCCTGTTGTGCATCGGCGACTTCCGTCATCCGGACAGGGCCGAGATCATCAATCTCTTCCTGCAGCATGGCACCGGCACGCTCCGACATGTTTTTAAACACCTTTTCCTTGACTTCGTCAGGTGCGGCTTTAAGTGCAGTTGCAAGCTCCACTGTCTCAATTTTGCGAAGTAATTTCTGAAATCCCCTGTCATCAACCAGTACCAGATCTTCGAACACAAACATTTTCTGTTTGATCTGTGCGGCCATCTCTGCGTCTGTTTCTTCAATTTCGCTTAAAATCAGTTCACTCGAAATTTCATCAGTCTGATTCAAAATCTCGGCCAGTCGATCCACCCCGCCGCTAATATTGGCTACCGAGCTTTTTTTATTCTTAAGGATTTCTTTGAAGACCTCATTCACCTCATCAACTATATCAGCGTTCACTTTTTCCAGAGTAACTACTCTCACCGAGACATCCGTTTTTATTTCATCCGGCAAATTTGCTATAACGTCACTTGCTACCGGTGATTTAAGATGAAGCAATATTATGGCAATCGTCTGAGGATGCTCGTCTTTTATCAGATCAGAAATTTCCTCGGCGCTTAAGGTTGCGATCGCTTCCAGCCCTTCGGCCCCACCGGATAAGCTTCCGTTATCCTCTCCGGTATTCAATGGGTGTCCGGATCCGGCAGGAAGCCTTTTTTGAGAACGCCCGGCGGTAGTATCCGCAAACTCTTTGGCCACATGTTCAGTGATGTCCGCCGATACCGTTCCCATCTGATCTATCTCGCGATACACCACCTGTCGCTCGTCATCGGTTAAACTGTTGAGCATTTGCTCGGCAACTTCTTTACCCAAGGAGCGTATTAAAATGGCCGCTTTTACCGGGCCTGTTAAATGACTGTAATTCATAGTGACTGCTGACGGCAACTGTGCTTAAATTGAAAATGATAAATTTGCCGTGGCGGCCCCGAATAAGAATTGACTACACCGACAGCGTTCCTTAACCTGGCTGCCGGTTATCGTTAACCCGCAGTCTGTTAATTGATGTGTTAAGCGACTAACCATCTTTGATCCATTGACGCATGACTCCCACAGATGCGTCCTTGTCGCTGGCAATCAATTGAGTCGCCTGATCTCTAAACATCAGATTTTTGGCAGACGGATCAAATTCACTTTCAAGCTCACCCACAGTTTTGGGAAGCTGCTTGAACATCTGCATATCTTGAAACGAATATTCAGTCAGCCAGCGAACTAACGGTTTGACAAAAAACAAGAAAGATAAAATTAAAAAGAGACTTAAGAAACCGTACTTCATATAAGACTGGTACTTTTTAAGAACCTCGAGCCATCCAGGCTCAGGAACGGGTGCTTCTTCCTCTTCCAGCTGTGTAGTCTCAAAAGGTATGTTAACAATGTCAACCTCATCCCCCCGGGATGAATCGAAATTCACAGCTCGTTTAACTATGTTTTCAAATTTTGTCATTTCTTCGGTCGATCTAGGAATATATTCCCATTCAAATTTTCCTCTCTTCTTTTCGATACGCTTATAGGTGCCATCCACAAGAACCGCGATTGAAATCCGGGTCATCTCCCCCACCGGATCATTTATGCGACTGATGACCTTACCAATTTCGTAATTGACGGTATGATCTTTTTTTTCAAATGTTGAATTACTATCCACTGACCTGCTTTGTTGGTCGGCAGTACTGTCCCCCGGCATATTGGAGCGGATGCCTGGTATTCCCTGGGCAGTTTTCCCAGGTTCGCTGGTTATTTCATTTAGCACCTGTTCACTGCGTACCACTTTGTTATCCGGTAGATAGAGTTCTTCTGTTCTTTCCTGCTTTTTAAAGTCAAATGAACATGACAATCTGACGATGGCTTTATTTTCTCCCAGAGCTGATTCCAGCATAGTCCTGACTCTATTTTCCAGGCCTTTTTCGACTCTGGCCTGATAATCTAGCTGATCGGAACTGAAACTCCCAAAAGAGGACGAATCATTGGCACCGGCAAGCATTTTCCCGTTGCTGTCGACAACGGTCACACTTTCAGCGCTTAATCGTGCTACGCTAGATGACACCAGATGGACGATCCCTTTGACTTGACTCTGGTTTAACACTTTTCCCGGCCGCAGTTTCAAAACCACAGAGGCGGTCGCCGGCTCCTCTTCTTCAACAAAGAGAGATTTTTCGGACATTACGATATGGACTCTGCAGCTTTCGATCTCTTCAATTCGGTTGATGGTGCGGGCCAATTCCCCTTGCAGTGCCCTCTGGAAGTTGACGTTCTGAGCAAAGGCGGTCATCCCCAATTTCGTATTATCAAAAATCTCAAACCCGATTCCACCGCCCTGGGGGAGCCCTGCTGAGGCCAATTGCATCCGGGTTTCATAAATATACTGCTCCGGGATCAGGATCGTTGTGCCATTGGATGCAATTCGATACTGAATTTTCTGTTCCTTGAGCTTGCTCAATATAGCGCTGGCATCTTCCGAATCTAAATTGGCATATAGCGGTTGGAATTCACTTTGCCCCGACCAGGTAAACAGAAAAATGAATCCGGCAACAGATCCTAAAATCAATGTCGCCAGGGTTAATTTTTTGCCAAGACTGAGATTGGAAAACGCTGCATTTAATTGTGACAGTATTTGACTATTGGCTCCCATAACACCCCTGACTTATAAATGTCCGATATCTATCTAGATCGGCATGCGCATAATTCGATCATACGCTGAAACGACTTTGTTGCGAATCTGCATCAGCAGCTCAAAAGAGATACTCGCTTTTTCCATGGCAATCATGGTACGGTGAATATCGGGTTGTTTGCCGGTGGATAGGTCGTTGATACTAGAATCTGCTTCCACCTGGTGCTGATTGACCTGATTAATAGAATCAGTCAGCATTTTGCCGAAAGAACCCGAATTTGATGACAGTTCCGGCTTCCTGCTGATGGCAGTCCCGACCGGAGGATGTATAGGATTTTGTATCTTGATATCGTCCATCGTTATTTACCTATTTCCAATGCTGTTGATGCCATTTCCTTGGCCGCTTTAAGGGCGGTTACATTGGCCTCATAACCCCGGGTCGCCGAGATCATGTTTACCATTTCTTCCATTACATTTATGTTCGGCATGGCAACATATCCTTTATCATCGGCATCCGGATGCCCAGGGTCATATTTCATCACAGGCGGATTTGAATCTTCAATGACACGGTCGACTTGTACAATCGATAATTGCTTCCTTTGACGGTCCGCCAATATTTTTTTAAAGGATTCCTCAAGCGGCCGAGCTGTAAAAATTGCCTCTTTTCTTCGGTAGGGCCCACCCTCTCTGGTGCGGGTTGTGTTGACATTGGCAAGATTGCCTGAAATTAGATTCATGCGAAGCCGCTGGGCACTGAGCCCCGACGAACTCGCAGAAATTGCATCAAAAAAGTCCATTAATTGCTACCTCCCCTGATTGCCCTTCTTAATCCGTTAAATTTCTGAGATATGATTTGTGCGGCGGTTTTATATAATAACGTGTTTTCAGCCATTCTGCCCATTGTCCGATCAAGATCAACGGTATTGCCGTCACCTCTCAAGCTAAATTCCGGGGACTTGGCAACCTTAAGTTTTACCTGTTCCGCTGGATTATGTTTAAGCGGAAAATGACCGGGCTGAGTCTGCACAAGTTGAATTCCGGAGGCAGAGTCCTGGTCTGCGTTCATTTCTTCTGCGACAGCTAGTTCCACGGCTTTGTAGTTCGGCGTGTCCATGTTGGCGATATTCGACGCCAGTACTCGATGTTGCAGTGATCTTAAATTCAGCGACCTTTCCAGCAAAGAAATCGTGTCGCGGAAAATTCCGTTGGTCGGCACTGTTTATATCCCTCCTTCAAATTTGTATAGTTTCAAAGATGATTGGCAGCAATATCCGTACCAACTCTTTGCTCAGCACTTTTAGCGCTAATCGTACTACTCTCCTCTCTATATTCCCGCAATTTGTTTCGCAGAGTCCGAATACTGATTCCTAAAAGCTCCGCCGCATGGGTGCGGTTGTCATTGACATCTGTTAAAGTTCGAAAAATCAGCTCTCTTTCCATCTCTCGGACGGTATAACCGGCATTAACGGGAAAGTTAGCCGCCGACTCAGGTTCGGATTCAGATAAATCTAGCAGCAGGTTCTCGGGCAAAATAATCCCGCCAGCGCTTATTAGCACTGCCCTCTCCATGGTGTTTTCCAACTCGCGAATATTACCTTTCCAACTGAAATTTATCAGCATTTTCATCGCAATATCATCAATTCCGGTAATTGTTTTCTGGTTGGCTATGCAATATTTATTAAGAAAGTGTCCGGCCAACAGCTTAATATCTTCTTTTCTCTCACGTAGAGGTGGAAGGGTTAAGGGAATCACATTGATTCGATAGTATAAATCCTCTCTAAACTTACTTTCGGTTACCGCAGTTCTCAGATCCACATTGCTGATGGCGATCACTCGGGCATCGATGGGAATTGGACGAGTACCACCGATACGGTCAATTTCTTTTTCCTGTAAGACCCGCAGCAACTTCGCCTGGAGCGGCAACGGCATTTCACTGATCTCATCGAGGACGATGGTCCCTTTTTTTGCCAACTCAAATTTTCCGGTCTTGCGGCCTATCGCTCCTGTAAAAGAACCCTTTTCATGTCCGAACAATTCGCTTTCTGCCAGCGTGTCCGGCAATGCCGCGCAGTTTACAGCGACATAGGGGGCCTGAGGATTACGGCTGTGGTGATGAACATAGGCTGCCAATAACTCTTTGCCGGTACCACTTTCGCCCTGAATGAGCACCGTGGCCGTACTAGGGGCAACTGACCTTGCTCGGTTCAGCAAATCCTGAAATTTTCGGTTTCGGGTAAGGATTTCCTTGCCGATCGGTTGATCGCCCGGCGATTTTCGATTATTTTTTGTCTGCCTGTCTGCATTTGAAAGGCGGATGGCCCTTTTAACTGTTTTTTCCAGAGTCTCAACTGAAAACGGCTTCAGGAGATAATCGCTGGCGCCTGCATGCATGGCCTCAACGGCATTGTGCACGGTTCCGTTGGCAGCGATGACAATTACCGGAATCTGTGGTGATACCTTTTTTACCGAGCCTAAAACATCCCCACCCTCAATTCCCGGTGTCTGCTCATTGATGATCACCATGCTGTATTTTGTTGTCCTGAACATGTCCATGGCTTGTGATCCATCAGAGGCACTTTCAACCGGAAAGCCGACATGTTTTAAATTCTGCGTGAGTTCTTTTCGGTTATCCGATTGATCATCAACAATTAAGATGGGTGAAAGGCCGGTCAAATTTAACTCCGTTTAACTCTGTAATTCGAAGCATAGAATACAGGGTGATAGCACAATGAGGTTTTAATGATTGGATCGATAAATCGGCGAAATTGCTTTTATCGAGCGGCAAAGTTACGGTCAAGTTCCGTCAAACTCGACATGCCGGCATTCCACCATTGCCCTATTCCAGGTTCAGGGTAAAGAATTCAAAGCTCTAAAACTTCTGATTTAGCATAAACCATCTTAATATCAGCAAATATCATGCCACCGAAGAATAATACAAAATCAGTATATTAATACCTATATCGCATTTAAAATCAGATATATAAATCGCCAGTCAAACCTGGACCGATCGATATACTCACTGCAAAATTTGTCAAATATCAGATAAAGAGAGTCACTGAGTTGACGCTAAGGGAATACCGCACACAGGATGTCTGCTATCGATGAGAAGGTGTGTCACATGAGTGCGTGTCAGTGGCGGTTCGTAAGATCGAGTTGGTGTCGGATTGTCCATAATGGGCTATAATGAATACAAACCCAATGGATAGCTGGTGATGCGGTTACTTCGTGCCTGATGCCAGAATGTCGAGTATAAAGAGACCTCTTTAAATATTGCAGGGTTGCAGCTGGTGTCTTTTTATTTTTTCCACCAAAGTAGTTCGATTGAGATGAAGGAGTTTAGCAGCCTTGTTTTTGACCCATTTGGTTTTCTCGAGTGATTGTAAAATCAATGATTTTTCAAATTCGGTTACAGCGCTGTTTAGACAGATACCATCATCCGAAATTTCAAGGGCTGCCGAAGGTTCATAATTTTGTGAGTTTCTCAGCTCAGGCGGTAAATCGATAGCCGCAATTTCTCCGCTGCCTTTTAAAACAACCAGTCGCTCCACCATGTTTTTCAATTCCCGGACATTTCCAGGCCAAGGGTAACTCATCATCATGGACATGGCTTCTTGGGTAACCTCTTTCACCTCGCGATTGTTTTTCCGATTGGACTGTTCCATAAAAAAGGAAGTCAGGTGAGGTATATCGGACATCCGTTCTCTTAGGGAAGGGAGCATCAGTGGAATAACATAAAGTCGATAATACAGGTCTTCCCGAAAACTTCCTTTTTGGACCTCTTCGGACAAATCTCGATGGGTCGCTGCGATAATTCTGACATCAACCTTGATCGTTTTAGATCCTCCCACCTGCTCAAACTCACCTTCTTCAAGCACCTTCAATACTTTGACCTGAAGGTCTGAACTCATATCGCCGATTTCATCTAATAAGATGGTACCACGGTCTGCAAGTTCAAACTTGCCCAGTTTTGAGGATGTGGCTCCCGTAAAAGCACCTCGAACGTGCCCGAACAATTCACTTTCCAATAAGTTTTCAGGTATGGCTCCACAATTAATTGAAATGAAAGGCTTGTTCACTCGTTTTGATTTCTGGTGGATGGCTTTGGCGACCAATCCTTTCCCGGTACCTGTTTCACCATTAAGGAGGATGGTGCTGTCACAATCCGCCACCTTTTCTACGAGGGCGAACATTTCTCTCATTTTTTTGCTTTGACCAATGATATTCCTAAATCCATATTCCCCATTCAATTGTGGTGCTTGCATATTGCTGGAATCACTGGTATTTGATGTGTCCTGGATGGGGTTATTTAGCGCTGCATTCTGCACTCCTGCCTCCTCAATATTACTATCTTCGAATTAATTTATAATCATAAAGCGAGATTCCTTCTCGCCAAAAATAATATATTTTTAAATAGAAATACAATCAGGTTTTCAGATGGCACTAACAGGGTGGCAAATCGAAAAAGCAATATCCATGCCGTAATAAAGTTTACTAGATGACGGGAAGGATGCCTTGGACAGGTCTCTTTGAGGAGCGACAAGAAATTTACAATATGAGGTGTAATTGAGGGGAGAGTTGATACAATATTTTGTGGGGAGAGTTTTTTATGCTCAAAAGAATAAAAACATAAAAAATTGTGTTCGGCCAGAAAAGGAAAACATGACTCTCTGTGTGCCCAGCAATCGTCGCTTCATTTTATGCAAATTGCAAAAAAATGAAACGGCGATTGCTGGAAGAATCTGCCGAAACTTGGCCTTTTACCGGAAATTCTTGCCCTGGCCATTAAGCGGCTGGAGATCCAGTTATAGTTTTAGGTTTGGCACAATGTATAAAATTAATAATTTAATTTAGGTAGTTAGTCAATTTATCAAATTAAATTGATCGGATTAGTCGATCCTTTAAATATTATTTATGAGGGTCACAAAAATTCATTGATAACTCTTTGCAATTTGCAAATTTCCAGATTTAATTTTGCAAAAAGAGACATTATTAAAATGCTTTCCTCTATTCATTGCGGAAACCGCTACCTATTAAAATTAGTGTTTTACCATGACATTATGTAACCTTCCATCATTGGCCCGCTGTATTCGTGAAGAGATAATAAGCCGAATTTTCCTTGCTAACTATAATCATCGTCATTTTCAGCTAAGTCCTGCACGGGCTTCTTCAATGGTATTGGCAATGGGAATATCGCTGGTTTCCTGAAATGATTTTAACTCTTCACCTTGTTTTGAAGATGCAACCACCCGAAGAGGGACTTTCGCTGTTTGACAGCGTTGCATGGTGGAGATGATCAATTTGATTAACGAAACATTGGTCTCAGAGACCTTGCAAAGATCTAGGATCAGCTTACTGACCTTTGTTTCCGCCTGCTCTTTGAGTTTGGATTGCAAATTGCCGTCCACTTCGACTGAAACAGGGCGGGTGACCTTTGCCGGCAAAGCTAAAACCGAAATATCTTCAACCTGAGAAAAATATTTGTTGCCGTTTCCCTCACAACCCTTGGCGTCATCATCGGATTTGGGTTCCAATTTCATAAGATTTTCCACCCGTTCAATTAGATCTCCGCCTTTAAAGGGTTTGACCATATAATCTTTAACGCCCAATTTTACGATCTGCATGACATTGTCTTTTCCGGATTCCGCAGTCAGCATGATAACTGGAATGTCCTTCAAATTATCCTCGCCTTTGAGTTTATCCAGCATTTCAATGCCGCTCATCACGGGCATGGTAATATCAAGTACTATCAAGTCCGGTTTTTCACGGGATGCGGCGGCCAACCCTTCAACACCGTTTTCTGCTTCAATCATTTCACAATCATACGGCTTAAACGCTTTTTTAACAATCATGCGGATCGTTTTACTATCATCCACTGTAAGAACTCTTAACGTCATGATTTTTCTCCTCAAAAATTAGTTTCCCGATTTTATAAAAACTTCCACCACGGCGGTGTGCTGTTGACTGCGAAATGCGAACAATTCATTTCGATCCCATCCTTTAGTTTTAATCGAAAATTCATTGCCGGATGTAATTGAAGGAATCGACAGTTCACAGGTCAAATCCGAATCACAAAGACGGGACTTTAAGTCGCCTCCGATCATGTTGCACACCTCTCCAATGACATCGTGGACTTCCTCGTCACCGTCGATTTCATCGGTTTCCATTCCCAGCATTGCTGCAGTCATTTGGCGAGCAAACTCGCTTCCTATATGCAAATTCAGGTTGCCCATCACAACCCCGGCGAAGCAGACAGTTCCGACGATATGCCTCCCGTTAAGGTCCTCGGGTTGATTCGTTGTGACGGATTCCACTTCCATCGAAAGCATGGTGTCGAATACATCATTGACGGCATTGGTGATGAATCCTTTCAGATCCAGTGAGTTAATTTCAGTCATATCATTTTTCCTTAGGTTTTTTTACTGAAGGGTGACACGGATCGAATATTGATTTCCTGGCCTGAATAACCCTAACGTCCCCGGCGATAACCTGGATTCTAGATTATTTAATATGTCGATACGCGCCTTGGTGGTTTTGTTATCACCATATTCAATTCAATTGCTGTTATGTCGCATTGTGCCGAATCACAGGAATCAAAATACAAATTTAAAGCTTTTTAACCTTAGCGATTGGCAACAACCTACCTACCACAAAGAGCACGAACTTATTTCTTATGAAACTCTATCGCCAAATTACGGAAAAACTATAGGATTTTTTTAAAGGGAAGGATATTCGTTTAGGAAATGAACGACCTGATGTCACCGTATTCGTCTTGCATAGTTTCCATGATGCCTTCAAGGGCGCTGGTTTTAATTTTCAGGCTTTCCCAGGCAACGCTGTCCAGAGGCGGAATTTTATTATCCCCACCGAACCCCATGCCCAATGCACGGCAAAAAATATCCGCCAGATGAACAATGGCCGTTTCCAGGGCGAAACTGCCGGCAGCATTGGGTTGGTGATGGTGGGCAATTATTTGAACAAGCTTTGCCGGCAAATTCCATTTTTCTGCCAGCAACTTTCCGACTTCGGCATGACTATATCCCAAAATTTTATTTTCTGCCGTTATCATTAATATATTCTCTCTGTTAATCGCGGCAACGACTTTTGAAAATTCATCCGGTTGGAACATCATCTCGACGATTTTGCCGATATCATGCAAGAGGCCCGCCACAAACAATTCCTCGATATTATCATGGCGCAGGTAATTGCCGATAACTTTTGCCCCCACGGCACAACCCAAAGAATGATCCCAGAATTCTTCCTGTTTCTGCTGCTTTTTTCGGTTTCTATCCGCAAATAAATCAAATACGGAAGTCGTCAAAAGCAAATTTCGAATAGCATCAAAACCGATCAGCACAATTGCGCCGGTAACCGTGGATATGCGCTGGGGTAATCCGTAAAAAGATGAATTGACCAATTTCAGCAGCCTAGCCGTTAAAATCTGGTCATCGGTAATTACCATGGCCAGGTCTTTGGCTGAGGATTTCGGGTCGTTGACCAGCTCAGTAATCTTTAAGACGGTGCGCGGAAGTGTCGGCAGGTCGTCGATTCTATTGATAATTTTTTTAGGGTCGGGCATTCTCTTTTTCATGCTCGGTTTCCGGTAAATCCTTCATCAACTGTTTCCTGGCCGCGTTGAAAATCTCAACCATCACGGGGTCATCCATTACATCGGAAAATTTTGCTTGCAACTCCATTTCAGCGCTATCTTTTACTCTTGGCACTGGTGTTTCACCCACCGTCTTTAATTTATTTAACTCCCCTTTTACAGAGACTTCAAGCACTCCCCAGGATTTAAAAATACGAATATTTTTTTTGGTGATCTTAGTCCTGGCATCTAACAACAATACACCCTGGTGGCTGTGGACCGATTGCGCCAAAACCATGCCGGGTTTCAGATCTACAACGTTTACACGAATCATCAGCACCTCTAAACACGGACAAGCAAACATGGACGCTCTTTCGTACATCAGTATCTTCCGTTAGCCCCTAACCCGGACGAGCCGAAGGCGGAGAATTGAAAATTGAAGATTTGTGGATGTCGCTCGCGCATCGCAGGCGCTTGCGCCGCTTGTCGCACTGTCCTTATTAAAATGGAAAGAATTCTTTAAATATTAAATCAAAAATATTCCATCGTTACAAAATAGCGAAAATATCCCAATACAATTCTTATGTTACAAAATTCACAATAATATTTCATAAAAGACCCCGACAGGCCGTTATTCCGGTATTGCGGCATTCCAATCCCGGGAAAGGCGGGATCGGCGATATTCCAACCGGGGTACTGTGTATAAGTTATCAAGTATTTCAAAAACTTAAAAGCAAAAAACAAAAAAAAACTAAAGTCACCCCGATTTTTCCCGATAATTTGGGTGTAGGCAAAATACGGGTCCGGAAAGGAGGCCTAAAATAAGCGGACCGATTACTTGCCAGACAAAAATCAATTTAGATACAATCTTAACTATTGGCAGGAAAGCCAAAATAAAACCTAGAAAGGGAGAAATATCATGGCAATGAGTATGATACAATTAACTTCAGGAATGCGTCAAAATTTGTTTAGTTTACAGCGAACCAACAAACTGATGGAGACAACCCAAACGCGTTTGGCCTCCGGCAGAGAAGTCAATACCGCTCTTGATAATCCGGTAAACTTTTTTGCGGCCCAATCGCATGATCAGCGAGCCAGCGACCTGGCCGGACGTAAAGATGAGATGGGTGAAGCCATCCAAACGGTGAAGGCAGCCAATGCGGGCATCGAGTCCATCAATACATTGATTGCTGCGGCCAAGTCCCTGGCCAACTCCGCCAAATCCGCTGATAACTCAACCACTCAAGCATCACTGGCGGGTGACTTCAATGAAATAATGGACCAGATCGATTTTCTCGCAGCGGATTCAGGGTACAAAGGAATCAACCTGGTCAACGGTAGCGGTGAAACTCTGGCCATCGCGTTTGATGCCAATGGAGACTCCAACCTCACGCTGACCGGTTTTGCCGGTTCAACCGCTGGACTGGGTCTTACCGATGCTGCCGGTAGTTGGGCGGATGTAAGCTCTATTGAAGCTTCCATTACGGCATTGGACACCGCCAGAGACACTCTGCGGACAGAAGCCAAAACGCTGTCCTCCAACCTGAACATCATTAACACCAGACAGGATTTTACCGAAGGCATGATAAACATTCTCAGTGACGGTGCCGCCAATCTGACCCAGGCCGACATGAATAAAGAAGGCGCAAACATGCTGATGCTCCAGACCCGCCAGGCATTGGGTACCAGCTCCTTGAGCATGGCTTCCCAGGCGGCTCAGAGTGTATTGAGGTTGAAAAATGGCCTTAAGAATTACGTTGAAGCCTCATGAAAAAATGATTCTGGGCGGTGCCGTTATAACCAACGGCAATAGCTTTCGCTGCAACCTCATCATTGAAAACAAGGTTCCGATTCTACGTGAAAAAGACATCCTGAGCGAAAGCGAAGCAAACTCACTTTGTCGACAATTATATTTTGTCATTCAGTTGATGTACATTGATGAAGAAAATCTGGATGCACACCAACAAAATTACTGGAAATTAGTGAAGGATCTCATCAAGGCCGCACCAAGTAGTATGAACTCAATCGACCAAATCAGCGAAGAAATAGTGAGTGGTAAGTATTATCAGGCCCTTAAATTGGCCCAAAAATTAATTGATTATGAACAGGAGGTAATCAGCCGTGTACAGTAGTCCGTTGCAAGCCTATGAAACTGTAAATAAAACAACCATGTCGGGTCGGGAAATCGAAGCGGCCGTTCTCACAAAGGCGGCCTGCAAGCTCAGGGAATGCCAGCAAAACTGGGATAGCGAGGACAGAGAGCAAAAATTAAACGACGCACTTAAATACAATCAGCTTATATGGAGTATATTCCAGGGGGAATTAAAAAAGGACGATAACCCGCTCAACAAACAGCTGCGCGCGGATTTGCTTCAATTAAGTGCACTGGTCGATCGTCAGATATTCGAAACCATGGGGGATCCATCACCGGACAAACTCAATTTGGTTATTGATATCAACAACAACATTGCCGCCGGCCTCCGTCAAACTCCTGGGATTGCGCCGTAGTCCATGAAACAAAAAAGGCCTCTTGACAGAGGCCTATCGTACTTCAGCATTATTTTTAATCCGTTACAAATCTATTTTCCCCGGCGTTTGGCGCCGGGTCCCGCCAATCTTTAGAATTCCTATAAACATTGGTCCAATATCTATTGAACTGGTTTAATCCGTATTTATCAGTGTGATGTTCTGCGGGGGCTATGAGAATACAAAAGTTCTATCTTTTACCACGGATTCAATCAACGTTTTTGCCCAATCCGATCTATTTTTGTCTATAAGCCTTCGGGCAAGATCTTTGCAGGTGGGTACCAGGCTGGGCCCCATTTTCGTCCGACTTAATCCGTTAAGACGTTTAAGGCCTTTTTCCCTTTGACCGCTGCAAATGTGAGCTGCAGCCAAGACAAATTCGGCAGGTAGAAATCCGGGGGATTGAACCAGCAGGTTTTCCAGGTAAACAATGGATTTTCTGATATCGCCAATGATAAACTCACAAAGGGCATAGTTATAAATCGCCTCTTTCAAATCCGGTGTAAGTTCCAGGGCCCTTTTGGCGGCTTGAAGCGCTGCCTGATAATTCTTAAGCTGAAAGCAAGCCGTCCCCAGATGAACAAAGGCCTCCGGCATATCCGGTTTCAGAGCAATGCATTCCCCCCACAGCTCAATGGCTTCCTCTGTTTTCCCGAGGATGGCTGCCTGGATGGCAAGTTCACGCAAAGCAACCACATGGTCGCCCGGTTGATCGAGCTTATTTTTCCCCATCCGGTAGTATGCCAGCATTTTCAGATTTTTATTATCTTCAGCCAGAGGACCGTAATGATGGATCGGGATACTGCAGCCCTTTATTTCCAACCCCTCACGGTGCAAAGAAGGCTCCACCATCTCATGCACGGGGTAATCATACCGAATCCGTCCATGGTTGGGAAACAATCGCACTTTTTCCGTAGGAATCCAGCCGCAGCCAGCTTCTTCGCGGCTATACCGACCATCATTTGCCACCCACCCTACCTGATTGGGGTTGTTTGTATAATTTCGGGTGACAATCGAATACGCTGTGCAATCTGCTGCAGCCTCGCTGGCCAGTCTCTTTAAAAGAAAGTGATCCCGTTCGGAAATGATTTCATCCGCGTCCAGGGAGAAAACCCAATTCCCGGATGCTTTTGAAAGGGAAAAATTTCTGGCAGCGGAAAAATCATCGATCCATGCGAAATCATAGACCCTTGCACCAAATAATCGGGCAACATCAATGGTTCGATCAACCGAACCGGTATCGATCACAATAATTTCATCGACCATCGCTCGCACACTGCTCAAACAACGCGATAGAAACTGCTCTTCATCCCTGGTGATCATGCATAATGAAATCATAATTGAAGGTCTCGGTATCTCTATTCCGCCGCGGTAGAAGAATCATGGTGCTTATTGCAGATAACCGGAACATGTTACGCCAACATTCCACTTGGGGCGAAACCCCCATGTTCAGACTTCCCCGATACATTTTAAATTGCCATTCTCGTGGTATTCAAAGCATCCAGTTTTTGTCTGGCATCCAAATTCCAGGGTTCGATTTCTAGGACCAGATGATAAAAATCCCTGGCGTCATCGATCTTATTCAAGTTTTCGCAGATGTAACCCACAGCCATCAAGGTCTCCACGTCCTCCGGGTGATTCTCTATAATTTTGACATAAATCCGCATTGCTTTCTCAAATTGACCCTGTTCGATGCAGTAGAAATCGGCCAGATTCTTTTGGAAAGTAGTATTGTTAGGGTCGAGTTGCGCTGCCTTTTCATAATGATCAAGGGCAAGGTTTTTATCACCTGCTCTATATGACAAAACACCAAGATCATTATGAGCTTGGGCATGCTCCGGTGATGCTGCCAGTAGCGTCTCTAATTTTTGAATGGCTTCTTGCCCCCGGCCTTCGGTCGCTGCTTGCTGAGCAGCTTGATACATTTCCTCAACCGACCGAGAGACACTGGTTCCGGAAAGAGCACTTGGGAGTTTATCAAGATTCTGCCTGGCCTCGGCATTCCAGGGTTCGATTTCCAGAACTCTACGATAAAAATCTTTCGCATCTTCAAATTTGTGCAGGGCCACACATATATGTCCCGTGATCAGAAGGATCTCGACATCCTCGGGATTGATTTCTAATATTTGGACATATATCCTTAAGGCGTCTTCAACACGACCCAATTCGGCATAATAAAAATCCGCCAGATTCTTTCGGAAGGTAATATTTTCCGCTTGAAATTCAACGGCTTTCTCGTAGTGCAGTTGAGTTTTGTCTTTCGCGCCCTGGTTATAGTACAATACACCCAGATCATTGTGCGCGATAGCAAATTGAGGGTGTACTTCCAGCAATTTTTCTAAGGCGTTTAGGGCCACGTCGTGCCAACCGTTTTCAATCAGAGGCTGAATTTCTTGATACATTTTCTGTGGAGATTTCATAGCTTTTTCCTTTTGGTTATAATTTTTTGCAGACTTGATATTGAACCATTTATATTCATGTAAAGATTTAGTGCCATTTTGGGCCAAATTAATGTTTAACGCGACATCAGACTTTTGGTTTAAGGAGGCAAATACAGAAGCTTTTTCAAACAGGTGAATCCCTTTGACGTGATCTCCGGATAGGCAGGAAATGATGCCAAGGTTGTTAAAAGAGACCATATTGGAATCATCATATTCCAGGGCTTTGCAGAAAAGCACGCCGGCGGTTCCGAGATTGCTTACCGGTTGGTCGCCTATTTTGAAAAATTCTTTGCCAAGTTCGGCGGCGCACACATACATATGAGCAAGATTTCCAAGCTCGGTGTGTTCGCCACCATCGAATAACCTGACAAAATATTCCGGCAACAAATATCGATCGAGGAGTTCTTTAAACTCGGCGTCGCCTGATTCTTTCACGGTAAATTCCAAACCGTTTGGGTTTTTTAAATATAATCCAACGACTTCGGGAATTTTTTTGGCTTTCAATCCATTCACCGCGAAACGCAGCATGAACTCCCGGTCGCCGTAGACCTTAAAGTCGGCATTAAAACGCCCAATTTTCTCAAACGCCTCTTTGCGAATTAAGGCGGCGTGGGATGTTATCTGACCGTGAAAAAGAAGTAATGGGTTAAAGTCAGGATAATTGATAAGCTCTTTTGGCAAATCGGAATCAAACCGGTCATTTTCGGCTCCGGTTTGCAACCAGTCTCCGTAGACGGCATCCAGATCGCTATTTGTTTCCATCTCAGCGGACATTCGCTCCAGGGCATCTCCGACAAACCGGTCATCTGTGTTGGCATTGATTATGTACTTTCCGTCGGCGAGTCGAATTCCCCGGTTCCAGGCGCCATAAACGGACTCTATTTGCGAAGTACATACGTACACAATATGATTGAACTGCTGCATAAACTCCCTGGCGATTTGCCCTTCATTTTGTTGGGAGCCTGAATCTACGACAATAATTTCGAGCTTTTCATCTTTATACAGTTTTTGATCAATCAGGTTTTGAAGACGACCTTCCATAAACCGCTCAGAGTTAAACGCAGATACAATTGCTGAAACCAGGTATCTTGAATGATTCATTTTATTCATCATCGTGAAATTCTTTTAATATTTAAATTTATCAGAGCAGATGCCGGTTTGGCACCAAATATTCCAAACCTTTTTGAAGGTGTTTCCCACTGAATCGGCAAAAGAGGCACTGTCATATAGCGGAGATGTTTTCATACGCTGCCGCATTCCTTCTCTCAACAGTTCCAATCGATTCATGTCCTGCGCAAGCTCCATGCCGATACGCACATAGGCCTCTTCATTATAGGCTATCAGCGCTTGCAACCCCATCCGGGTCAAAATACTGGCCCCGACCCTGCCCGCATGACGGTCGCCTCGCAAGGTAATGACAGGCACCCCCATCCACAGTGCCTCGCATGTGGTGGTCGTCCCGTTATACGGAAACGGATCAAGTGCAATATCCACCTGATGATACAGCGCCAAATGACCTGCCGTGGAAGCTACCCTGGGCAACAGCGTCACCTGCTCGGCGGCAACGCCACAGCCGGAAAATAAATCCAAAAACCGCTGTCTTACGTTCTCATCTGCAAACTGCTTGCTTTTAAGCAGCAGACGGGAATCTGCCACCTGCTGCAAAAGGCGTGACCAAAGCCCGATAACCTCCTGGTTGATCTTGGGAAGATTGTTAAACGATCCGAAGGTGATCCGGCCGTTTTTACGTGCCGGCATCCCGCTGACACCCGGTGCATCCTGCGGTGGCCCATAACAGAGAAAGCCGTCCGGCAAACGTATGAGGGTTTCGCTGTGATATTCGTCGGCCTCACCCGGAGGATCTACGATGTCATCGGTAAGCCGGTAATCGATGACCGGCATCCCGGTGGTGCCTGGATATCCCAACCAGGTAACCTGCACCGGTGCCGGCTTGTAAGCAAAAACCGGTAGGCGGTTCTCTGCCGTGTGCCCGGCCAAATCGACCAGAATGTCAATGCCGTCCTGCCGCACCTGATCCGCTATCGCACGGTTTCTCAACCATGCGATGGGACGCCAGTGGTCGCTGAGTTCTTTGATGCGATTGGTTATTTTATCCTCACGCTTAACTTCGGAATAGCAATAGATCTCGAATAAATCACGATTGTGATTTTTTAGAAAAGGAAGAAAGAAATAACTCACCGAGTGTTCCCGAAAATCGGGCGAAATATATCCTATTTTGATTCGTCCGGCTCTTTCCGTTGAAGTAATCGCATCAGAATTTACGGCTTGTTTAATACCATGCTGTCGCCACCATTGTTCAGCTTCCTCATACAGCATCTTGGATTCAATACCGGAATCATAATGCATGGCATATAAAAGGTTGCTGTGTGCCTTGACATAATCAGGCCTAATTTCCAGTGCTTTTCTGAAACAAAAAATGGCCTCCTTGAACTTGCCCTGATTCTGATTGATGCTGCCCAGATTATTATAAGCTTCAGCGTAATATGGATTCATCAAAAGGGCTTTTTGGAAGCATTGTGAAGCCTCCTCTAATCGTCCTTGCATGATCAAAGCGCTTCCCATATTGTTGCAGGCTTCAGGAAAATCGGATTTTTTTTGGAGGGCTTTTCGATAACAGATGACCGCTTTATCCAATTCACCTTGATACTGTAAGGCATTTCCCAAATTTAAATAGGTTTGCGCATAATCGGGATCAACCATCAATGCTTTCTCATAACAGGCAATTTCATCTCTTACGGATCCGAGTTCACGATAAACATGGCCTAAATTGTTGTAGGTGGCAGCATCATCGGGCTGCAGTGAAAGTGCGTTTTGATGCAGGGCTGCGGCTTGCTTCAACCTGCCCTGCTTTCTGAAGATATTTGCCAGATTATTGAAAGCATCCGTGTAGTCCGGTTTAAGCTCCAATGCCCGGCGGTAGCATGAAATGGATCGATCAAATAATTCAAGCGAACGATAAACGACACCTAAATTACAGTAATAAAAAGGATTTGATGGATTCAAGAGGATCGCTTTTTCGATTTGCCGCACAGCCTGATGGTGGTCGCCTGTTTGATGAGTGAGAACGCCTAATAAATGCAGCGCATCCGCATGATTCGAATCGCGGCCAAGAATTGCATGGTAGATTTGCTTCGCATGTCGAAATTGTCCGGTGTTGTGATATTGAAGGGCTCGGTCTAATTCCGAATCTAAACTACCCATATGATGAGAGGAGGAAAACGTCATACGTTTTGATAACAGCTCTTAATGTTGCATAGGTCCATTGGTAAATCGCTCATTTTGGTCATTTTTTTGACAGCAATTCTGCCAAAGCTTTTGGAAAGTAGTTTCCATGATGCGTGCAAACGACTTGCCGTCACATAGCACAGACGACTGCATGCGCGAGCGCATCCCCAACCTCAGATTCTCCAGTGTACTCATATCTTCTGCAAGTTTTATACCGACCCCTATATATTGATCTCGGTTCTCCGCCACCATTTCCCCCAGGCCCATCCGGGTCAAAATACTGGCCCCTACCCTGCCCGCATGACGATCTCCTCGCAAGGTAATTACCGGCACCCCCATCCACAGTGACTCGCAGGTCGTGGTGGTTCCGTTATAGGGAAAGGGATCCAGGCCGATATCCACCTGATGATAAACTGCCAGATGACCCGCCGTGGAAGCCACCCGGGGCAGGAGTGTCACCCGTTCGCCTGCAATCCCACAGCTGGAAAACAAATCCAAAAAATGCTTCCGTACGCACTCATCTGCAAACTGCCTGCTCTTCAGCAGCAAACGGGAATCCGCCACCTGATGCAACAGGCGTGACCATAGTCCGATTACCTCCGGGTTGATCTTTGGAAGGTTGTTAAACGAGCCGAAGGTGATGCAGCCGTTTTGACGTGCCGGCAATCCGCAAACATCCGGTGCATTCTCCGGCGGTCCGTAACATAGAAACCCGTCCGGCAAACGCATGAGGGTCTCGCTGTGATATTCGTCGGCTTCCCCCCGGGGATCGGCGATTTCATCGGTAAGCCGATAATCGACGACCGGCATCCCCGTGGTGTTTGGATATCCCAGCCAGGTAACCTGCAGCGGTGCCGGCTTGCAAGCAAAAACCAACAGGCGATTCTCTGCCGTGTGTCCGGCCAAATCTACCAGGATGTCAATACCGTCCTGTCGCACCTGTTCAGCCACCGCCCGGTTGGTAAGACCCATGATCGGGCGCCAATGATCGGAAAGCATCCTGGTTTTATCCGTCTGATAATCCGGAGATTTAGCTTCTGAATAACAAAACACTTCAACCAGACGGCGGTCATAATTCTGAAGCAGCGGCAAAAAGAAAAAACTCACCGAATGCTGACGAAAATCCGGGGAGATGTAGCCGATCTTCAATCGCTTCCTCGGGGCGATGAGGTTTTTAATGCTGCCCGGCTGAAAGTAAGATACTGCGTGTTGCTGCCACCACTTTTTTGCCGCGG
>CALZJV010000077.1 GCA_945787595.1 uncultured Desulfobacterales bacterium
CTGGGGGATGAAAGGCATCCCTGAAAACTTCATGTATAAAGAGCTTCAGGAAGACTGGGATCAGTTCCAGGTTTTCATGGATTGCGGTCTGAAACGGTTCCCGGCCCTGGAAACCGCCCAAATTCGCCATCTGTCGGTGGTGCCGGAAAGCTTTACTCCCGACACGGCATTTATGGTTGGAGAAGCCCCGGGGCTTAAAAACTTTTTTGTGGCATGCGGCATGAATTCCGTGGGGATTCAAAGTGCCGGCGGCGTCGGCCGGGCCTTGGCGCACTGGATTGACCAGGGGCATCCGGAAGAGCAATTGTGGCCCATTGATGTGCGACGCTATTTTCCCTGGCAGCGAAACGCCCGCTATTTGCGAGACCGCATTGTGGAGGCCGTCGGTGTGCTCTATCATCATCACTATCCCAACCGGCAGCTGACTTCGGCCCGGGGTATCATCCGCTCCCCGATCCATGATCGGCTGGTCGCTCAAAGAGCTGCCTTCAGCCAGAACGCGGGCTGGGAACGCGCCGATTGGTTTGCCCCCGAAGGTGTCGAGCCGGTTCACAAATATAGCTGGCGACGGCCCAACTGGTTTGAGTATCAGGGCCAAGAACATCTGGCCGTGCGCGATGGCGTCGGTCTTTATGATCTGACATCGATGGGCAAATTCCTGGTTCAGGGCCGTGATGCCGAGGCCGTCCTGCAGCATCTATGCGCCAACGATGTGGCCGTGCCCCCGGGCAAAATCGTGTATACGCCGGTTTTAAACGAGGAAGGCGGTTTTGAAACCGACATCACGGTGACACGCTTTTCCGAAAACACTTTTTTTATCGTGACCGCGGCGGCAACGGTGGTACACGATTATGATTACTTCAAGCGCCGGATTCCGGCCGATGCCCATGCCGTGATCACCGATGTGACCCATGGCTACGCCATGCTGGCGATCATGGGGCCCGAATCCAGAGACCTGCTTGGCAAGCTGACGGATGCCGATCTTTCCAATGAGGTCTTCCCGTATAGCACTGCTAAAGAAATCGATGTGGCCTATGCCCGGCCCTGGGCACTGAGAATGTCTTACGTGGGCGAATTGGGATGGGAGCTTTATATCCCGAGTATGTTCGCACCGGCAGTATTTGATGCCATTATGGAGGAAGGCAGGCAGTTTGGCTTGCGCCTCGTCGGTATGCAGGCGGTTAACTCGTTGCGACTTGAAACCGGATATCGCCATTGGCTGGGTTTTGGTGTCAAGCTGGACAATGGCGATTTCAGGGGTCGTACCGCTTTGTTGGGCAAAAAAGAAGCGGGAATCACACGAAAACTTGTCATGTTTACGCCCGAGGACCCGAATATCATGCTGTATGGCAGCGAGCCGATATATCGGGATGGTATCTGGATGGCCAACCTGACTTCCGGCGCTTACGGTTTCAAGATCGGCTCTGCCGTCGGAATGGGATACGTGAAAAATGAGGATGGCATCACCGATCGATGGGTACTGGACGGCAAATATGAACTCGAAGTCGAAGGCAAAATGATTCCGGCCGGAGTTCATATCCGTTCTCCCTATGATCCCAAAAACCAAAGGGCCAGGATGTAAAAAATAGGTTGAGCGGTTCAGCCCGCCCTGGCCTCCGGCTCGTAGCCTACGCCTCGGAGAGTGCGACTTATAAGATCATATTACGGTCCGTGTCAGGTTCCCAAATATGAATCTAAATAATTGAGTAACGTAAATTCAGGTCTGGCCAGGGGTTCAACGTTCAGAACTGTGGAATTACTGGATCTGGAAATAAACTGCGTCAACATGTTCAAAGACAGGGTGGGAATTCGCTCATATAAATCGTTTAACTAAGTAAGGATGGAAAATATGACCGAAAAAATATTTGAGGAAGCGACAGAAGCGATTGTGGATGGTAAGGCTGAAAAAGCAGTAGAAGTAGCAAATCGGGGGATAGACGAGGGCATCGACCCTTTGGAGTTAATGGAAAAAGGATTCATACCGGGAATTAACAAGGTTGGTGATCTCTTCGAAACAGGGCGGCTGTTTTTACCGGCCCTGATCTACTCAGCCACGGCAATGGAAAAGGCAACGCAAATCATCAATGACGCAATCCCCAGTGAGAAAGAGCTAGTGTCTGGAAAAATTGTCCTGGGGACTGTTGAGGGAGATGTACACGATATCGGCAAAACGATCGTTGTATCTCTTTTTAAAGCCAATGGATTTGATGTCTTGGATCTTGGACGCGATGTGCCGATTGCCCGATTCATCGAGGAGGCCGAAAAGTTCGGCGCCGATATCATCGGGTCCAGCACCCTGTTGACGACGACGATGGTAGGCCAGAAAGAACTTGAACAGCAGTTGAAGAAAGCGGGATTGCGGGAGAAATATAAAACCATCATCGGTGGTGCGCCCGTGACCCAGCGCTGGGCCGATCGCATTGGCGCGGATGCCTATGCCCAAGATGCCGGAGACGGTGTCAGGAAAGTAAAGCAGCTGCTGATGGAAAAAAAATAGATTCAACTAATCAACCGTTCATCGATAACCTTAGGCCCTTAGAAGCCTTTATCTGACAACATGTTGTAAAAAACTGAAGGTTTCAGCCCGCCCTGGCCTCCGGCTCGTAGCCTACGCCTCGGAGAGTGCGATATGACCAATTTTTACTGTTCACTGCAAGAGATCCCAATAATGTCTTATCTTCCAGATTAATACAAAGTTAGGTCTGGGCCAGGGGTGTCGGGTGTCAGGTTTCAGCAATTAAAAAATTTCAAATAACAATGACTAGTATTCAAAATTCCAAACACTTGATGGTTTCGCAAAAAGTCCGAAACCGGCTCGGACCGTCATTGCGTCCCGGATCGGGGTCCGGGATGACGACCACGCCGGAATCCAGTCGTTTCCAATAGTTATAGGCTCAGGCTTCCGCCGGAGTGACGTGAATTGGGACTTTTCACGATTTCGTCAAACACTAGGCTTTTGATCTTATTTGAGATTTGGATATTGCAATTTAGAATTTATTTGTAATTTGGTGCTTGTAATTTCTTATTTCCGGTTTATCCGGGTTAGGTATTTCACATGCCATTGATTAACAGGCTCAAAGCAATTTCGAATGAAGACATGGCTTGGATTCACGCTGCATCCTTAAAGATTCTCGCGGAAACCGGCGTTGTCTTCCACAACGAGGAAGCTCTGGAAATTTTTAAAAATCACGGAGCCAAGCTGAACGGCCAAACTGTTTATTTACCGAAAAAAATGGTCAACCAGGCCCTGAAAACATCTCCAGAAACATATCGATGGCGGGCCAGAAACGATGCACACTCAGTAACGGTCGGCGATAAAAAGGAAAAGTTATTATTACAGCCCAATGGTGGGCCGGTATTCATTCAGGATCTCGATAAGGGTCGCCGGCCGGCCACTCTGGAAGATTTTGCCAATATTATTAAAATTTGTCAGGCCAGCAAAGAGGTCGGCCTGGTAGGATCATTCCCGGTCGAGCCGGGCGACGTAAGGCAAGAAGAAAAGCACTTGCGAATGATGTATGAAACTTTGAAAAATACCGATAAACCGTTGATTGCCACTGAAACCAGCGGCGTTAAAGTCGGACAAATGCTCGATATGGTCGAAATCGCCCTGGGCCACGAAGAGTTTCTGCGGGACAATTACTGTGTTGCAGTCGCGGTCACGCCTACCAGTCCTCTGACCTATGAATCCGCCCCCTGCGAAACCGTCATCGAGTTCGCCCAACGCAATCAACCGATATTTTTTACGGTCGCAATTATGGCCGGATTCTCCGGCCCTATCAGCCTGATCGGTACAGCGATTCTACAAAATGCAGAAATTCTGGCCGGAATCACGCTGGCACAATTAGTAAATCCCGGCAATCCGGTGGTTTACTCCAATGGATCAACCGTTGCCAATATGAAAAGCGGGAATTTTATCAGCGCATCACCGGAAATGATGCTCATCCAACTCGCCGGAATTCAAATGAGTCTGGATTTTTACCACTTGCCCGCCCGGTCCATGTGCGGTATGACGGACGCCAAAATCATCGATTGCCAGGCCGGTTACGAGACCATGCAGAATTTAATGATGGGCGTCCTGGGCGGTGCTCACCTGGTATTTGAATGCCTGGGGGTTTTGGATGCCATTATGACGACCTCCTATGAAAAACTCGTGATCGATCTGGAAATCGTGAACCGGGTGATGCGATTACGGGAGGGGATGGATACCACCGATAAAGAGCAGGCCGTAAACCTGATTCAGGAAATCGGTCATCAAGGATCCTACATAACTCATTTGAATACCCTGACGCATTTCCGCGAAAGATGGTTGCCCGGCCTTTCGGATTGGGAATCCTATGCAAGCTGGCAGGAAAAGGGTTCAGAGGATGTAGCGGCTAAAGCCAATCGCAAGTTTAAAGAAATACTTCAAAGTACTCCGCAAACATTAATTGATCCGCAGCTGGATCGAGCACTTAGGGATTATATACAGCGGGTTATCTAACGTTGATTTCCCAGTATGAAGGAGAACAAATAATACCTATAAAGGGCAGTCATCCCGCCGAGATGGCTGAGCCGGAAATCAACGCTCCGCAAAGATCTTTCCGTGTCGCCGCAGCCACTCGGCAAATTCGTCCGGTGCAATCTCCCCCTTGCCCAGCTTCTCGAAAACAAGAACGCGTTCGACTTCCAGTCCGTTTTCATCTCCTGGCAAGTTCATGCAGGACATCCCGGTCTTCTCGCATGATTCGTTCCGCCTCTTTCATCTGTTCGGGGAATTTTTCGTTTAAAGCCGTCAACCTGAAAGCACCATCTTTTGAATCCGTTATATATACGGTACCCCCTTCCGCCACTTTCAATCGAGCCAGTGCCTCCTTAGGCAGAACGATGCCCAGGGAGTTGCCAATTTTACGAATTTTTAAGGCGAGCATGATCGTTTTCTCCCATCAATGTTTATACATAAGTTATAACAATGATAGGGGCCGTCAAGTTTTATCTCCCTTGAGTCTGGATTATTCCCTTTTAGCTACCCAATCCATGTACGGAATGACCGACGCCAAAATCATCGATTGCCAGAGGGGTTAAGAGGCATTCAGAATTTATATGATATATCTTTTTCCGCTAAATTGTAGAAATGCCGATACGTTAAATTAATATTTTTGTTGATTGTTTGAGCGACAGCCTAAATCCTCGTAATCAGCTTGCCGATTATTTGGGGTTGCCAGATCCAATCTACAATGAATTCAATTTGTTGGCTGGATTTGATTCAGGGCACGGAATTCACAACAAATTAATTCGAAAAAAAGAATAGATTGGTGATTGGCAAATCTACAATTCAGCCCCAAAAAGGCAGAACCCTATATTTTGTGTATTTACAATTTTTGAAATTTCTTGGGCTTCGGAATTGAATATATGAAAATATCGCTGGAATCGGTGCACCATCGAAATTTAATGCTCTGGCAAGTGAACTCTTGGCTCGTCCCCCTCGGGCAGCATCCTATTGTTTGCCCTACAATAACCAGAATTAAAATCACTTTGCTCAACACCCAGAGATATGATAGCTTTCTTTCCGGTGAGGCGGCGACCACGGGTCCAAGTACCGGGTTCATGTCTTTGCCCCGGGGCGTCAGGACATACTCTATAAATAAAGTCCCCTAATCCTGTTATCAGGAGCGCCGACATGTGTGTGGCGTCGCCTCACCAACCATTTTAACAGCATACCCCAAACCATGAGATCTCCTCAGATTGTCCGTCAACCTGTTCACCCTGAACATCCAAAACCTCAATCCTATAAAATCTTGTTTTTCCATCTCTAACCAGTTATAAAAAACAAAAGGGCATTCCATTAAAATCGCTGGAATACCCTTTTTTAATTTAAAAACGGCAGACTAAACCACAGTGACATTTACTGCCGCCGGACCTTTTTGCCCCTGCTCGATGTCAAAGGTGACCTGCTCACCCTCATTTAGAGTCTTGAAACCGACTGCATTGATTCCTGAATGATGGACAAATACATCCGGACCATCTTCTTGCTCAATGAAGCCATAGCCTTTCTTTTCATTAAACCATTTGACAATTCCATTAGCCATCGTGACACCCTCCTTACAAAAAAATTATCATGGTTCCAAACTTCAGGCTGTCACTTTGACAAATGCATCTTCCCCTCAGAACGAAACCGGTACACCAACCAATAAGCGACTTCATAAGCTACTATATTATGAAAATTTAAAGTCAAGATTTTTTAAAAAAACCAGGTGAATATGTGCGAAAATGCAAGCTAAGGATATCAACCTTGACACTAACACAACTCCAAAACAACCCCGGCACAACACCTTACCGGACCTCCTCGCACCGCTCTTTCGGTCCGTCCAGCTAATCCCGTTACTATTCCCGTCAATTCTAACCGAACTTGTATCCTTTAAAATGGATTTCACTTGACATTAAATTTGTTTCGAAATATTAAAAAAGCCAGTAATGTATTACTTTGGAGTTCAAGCCGACGACTAACGCTCATTCTCAATTCTCTCTATTTTACGCCCTCGACAGTTGAGCGACTCTTGGACCTCTAATCTACTATTTCCGTTGAGATAAATTCGCGTTTCTTTTCAATTTAACTTAAAATTATTAGGTGAAAAGAAATGGAGAAACCCCTCAAAATTTGCCAGCTGAACTCCTGACAGGAGATTACCCGTTTTGTTGGGAGATTTCATTCCCGTCTCGCTTTTCTCAGGCTCATCAATAGATATAGTCTTAAAGACCAATGATTTAAGCTTATTTTCGTTAAACTCTCATATTAAGCCAAATATACATGCCCTCGAAAGCCAAAGACAACCGCGTGATCTACAACTGTGACAGCTTCATAAGGGCATCCTGACTAAAGTCGGCCTAATTGCGAATTACAATTCCCTAAAAAAAATGGAGTATTTCACATGGCTGACAATGTGAAAAAATATGATAATCCTAAAAAACAATTCGATGAAAGCCAATATGAAATACTCATTAAGTGTTCGGATAAAGGGGATCTGACTAAGTGGAATGAATGGCGTGACAATAATCAAAAGGTTTCTATTTTATTAGAAGGTGCTAATTTTATAAGTGCCAATCTGACAGGTGCTGATCTGTGTAACGCCAATCTGGCAGGCGCTAATCTTGGAAATGTAAGTCTGGCAGGTGCTGATCTATGGAAAGCTAATCTGAAAAGCACTAATCTTTTGAACGCCAATCTCAAAGGCGCTGAGCTCATAAGTGCCAATCTGGCAGGCGCTGATCTTAGAAATGTCAATCTGGCAGGTGCTGATCTGTGGAAAGCTAATCTGAAAGGTGCTAAACTTATAGCTGCAATAGTAGACAAACAAACATTCATTTGGGGTTGTGATTTTGATAAACAAACGGTCTTTACTGGAAAGGACCTACATTTAGCAAGAATTGAACCACGCATGAAAGAAAGTCTAAGAATCAATCTTAATTAAACACCGATTTTCGAGCAGTTTTAACCGTCATAACAATTTAAATTTTTTTCATTTTAAAATTTTGTTTTTTGAGCTGATACTTTTTTTGCCTGATATTTTAAATAATCCAAATTCAAGAAAGATTATATGAGCATGAGAAAGCGACGCCAACAAAAAGTTAGGGACACTAACAAAACGGTAATGGGTGTTGCCTGGTACAGGCGTGATCAGTGAGGTCGGCTTTTTGAAATCTCTTCAGACCGCGCCGAGCTTGAAGATACGTACGACGAATGGAAGGCGGTGGCAGAAGAAAATTTGGGGAATCTAACCCAACACACGGATATGTGCTTAGCAAAGTTGAGATCGATGTTGAGGAGCTTTTGATCTGATGCATTTCACAGAACCGTGCTGTGGACGGAGATTCTCGGACTGAGTTCACTGTGGTGAAACTTCGCAAATCCGAACAGGAGCGGCTCTGAAAACTTCAGCATGGATAAAAAATTACGCCAGTTGAAGCTTCTCTGACCATCGTAAAAAACCTATTAAGCAAAGCCGCAATTGTTGTCGAATCTGATTTCCAGTATAGAATGGCAGAATCTTTTAGGCGAATTGCAGAAGGCCTTCCCTTCGAGATTCAAGTTTTCTCTGATTTTCAAGCTGCTGAAGATTGGGTTAAAGAATAAATATGAATAAGATGTATTACCATTTTCAAAACCTATCTAGTTTTTACAATGAATTTCGCACCACCGATCTGGAACCAATCATATTTATATGCAAAAAACTTCAAAATCGGAGTAACCTTAAGGGCGCTGACATCGGCTGTGGAGGGGGAAGATACGATTTGCTCTTATTGAAAAACCTACCTGAACTTCACCTAATCTGTGGTGATATAAATGAGGCGATGATTAAGGAAACTACCTGTTATCTTGAGCAGCATGGTCAGAAAAATTTTTCAACCCATTTTATTGATGCCTCAGATCTTCAATTACCCGAAGGGACGTTGGACTTTGTTTCAACATTTAACGCAATACATCATTTTGAACCAATTGAGTTTCTCAATCAAGCGTGCAGGGCATTGAAACGCGGAGGTTATGCATTTGTTTATACACGTTTGAAGAGTCAAAACACACATAACATTTGGGGACGGTTTTTCCCGGGCTTTATAGAAAAAGAAGATCGCCTCTATGATCTTTCTCAAATAGAAAAATGGAGTAACAAAATTGAGTACCTTACCTTAAAAGCGATCCATTTCTTTAAGTTTAAGCGTGTTCTTCCTCTAAAAGTTCTTGTTTCTCAGGCAGAAAAAAAACATTATTCCACATTTTCATTTTACACTGATGATGAGTTTGACAAGGCGTTGAAAAATTTTACACAAAAAATTGAGAATAATTTCGAAGAAATTGAACGCGTTCAATGGAGTGATGAAAACGTCATGATTCTTTTCTACAAAGATTAATCTGACCTGTATAAAGACAATTAATTCAATGACTTCATAATGTTCTCCATAATATGTTCGTACATTGAATCAGGTGCAACTTTTGCGATAACCCTGAAGTTTTCCTTTAGGATATCTTCAATCCTTCGACCCGGAAAATGGTGTAATCTTGTCGCCAGTATAAGACTTTCCAGGACGAGGCTCTTCGCTCTATTTACTAATCTGATTTTATTCCATATCCGAATATCAACGATTTCTGCTTTAATATGAAATCTGTTTTCCTTTTGCGCGATGTGCGTCACTTTGCACTCTATAATCGCAGAAGCGTCTCTGATGATAGGCGCATTAATTTGATTTGATGGCGTATAAGCTATGTTCCCTTTATTGAAGAGAGACTCATAAAAAATTTTAATATCATCAACGATGTTAACTGCAAATTCCTCCTTTTTTATGATATTCTCCAACGTCTTTGAATCCCGAAAGATCGCCAAATTTAGTGTATCAAGGTCTTCTGACCAAATCCCCATGGGTGCCGCGTGCGGAACCCTGACATGAAACGTTGAAACAATCACCTCATAAATCCAATTATTCTTCATTCCAATTTCTTCGAGTCGTTTCAATTTCTTCTACTTCCATCACCTAGGAGCACTTGTGTTTTATTTGAACCTTTCCCAACAGGACTCGTTGATCATCTTATTTGCCGCTATCAACGAAATAAATATACCACATCCCTTGCTGGCCTTACTGGAATTAAGGATTAGTCCTGCTTACCAGATAATCTCCAACTTGTCCACCGACCGTCAGGCGATAATAAACCGGAGCAGACTGAGGGATAACGCGCTCCAAGCTCCCCTTGGCGAGAACCCACTCCCCGGCTCGCGCCTGATCGCTGAAAAGACCCCGAAAAGAAATAACCTCCTTCAGATCGCTCCCCGGCCCTCCCATCAGGAAAATTACGTCTTCAATGAGATATCGGCAGGGAGTAAAGATGGAATCACGGTCGTCCTTCACTCGAGCCAGGATCTTAGCGCTCCCCAGCTGCTCGAAAGAAGGATCGGCATACCGTTCTCCCCATTGATCGGGCCATTTCACAAACATGATAAAGCATTGAAATTCCTTGAAGTAAAATTCATTCACCTTACGAGATTGGATACGAGCGAAATCAGCGAAGGTGAGGGGAAGCTCCGGCTGATGAGAAGCGTGGAGTGCCATCAGTTGATCTCTATCGAGAGGGTACACAGATTCCGATGGATTATCCAACAAATGACGAAGAGCCTGGTGGACTGCCCGACCTTCTGTCTCTCCATAGACGACGATATCAATGTCTGACGTAGAATGATGCAACCCGTACAGCAGCGAACCTGAAATTCCAAGGTTCTCCAACGGTACATTTGCCGTTTGACCCAGTAGGCTGACCAAGGCAAGTGCATTCTCCACCAAAAGATCCTTAGGCCCGCACGTGTAAATGTCTTTCAATCGAGCACGAGGATCATAGACCTGTTGGATGCGCTTAACCGGTACACTTTGCATGCATATTCCGAAGGCAGGTTCATCATGGAGATAAACTGGGTATTGGGTTTGGATAATCTGATGCTGCTCATTAAAGTGATACACGCGCCGGTAGTTTACCCCCTCACGAACCCGGTTTCCCGCAGGGTCTGGCAGATATCGCACATAGGCAATGAGTCGATCGGGGGGGTGAACCAGACCTTTTACCGCGAAAATCAATTTTTCGACGGTTTCCACGGCAAATCCTTCTATAATTTTGCGAGTTTTCATTGTGAGGTAATCTCCGAAGCCCCGTATTTTGTCCTGAAGAGCGCTATTAATGGTAGTTTTAGGAGGGAATTATTGAGAAATCTTTTGGGATTCGTCCAAGCAAGTGAATTCAAAAGGCCAGATATAAAGCAACACCCATGGTGAAAGAAGAATGATATGACAGCTACTCTATCAATCACGCACAAAATTTGTTAAGGTACCACAACTTTCCACGAAGGTGTTGTCTTTATATGGTAAAACTATTTTGAACCCAAGTCCTTCGAAAGGGGCAGAAATTCACCTGAATCATAAGGTGCTGTTGAGAATAAGTTGTAAAGGAACTCTGTTCATTAAGACAAACCTATCCCCTTCCCCTGGGAATTGCTATATATAAGTAATATTCTACTTAGTGAGTTTGTCGACTGCTGAGACTATATTCAAAGATTCGAAAAGCCAACCGTTGGGCAAAGCTTCGCTTAGAGGGCAAAGTACGAGGAAATGAGCGCGTTTACTAAGAGGACACGTTTTTCCGCAAAGGGCATTTCAGTCAGTTTGTGGACTTACCGTCTATGATGCAAACTAAAGGACCTCCCCCTACCTCACGACTCAGTGTTTCATTGAGGCATTGTCAGTCCGGTCGAAAACGATTTTCTTTTTTTCCGAATCCAGAGGTGATGGTTCAACCTCTGCACATGCGTCCGCAGTTTCCTGCTCAGGTCAGTGCATCATGACATTCCTTGCACAAGATTCTCGGAAGTCTTTTCTTCGCCTTCTTGCGAGGGACGGGATATCCTCCCTCCCACATGTCAACATCGGCCCTGATTAGATGGTCTTTACAAAGATGCATACCGCACACGATACACATGCCAATTGCCGGTGTCTCTTTACCTTCCATTGCACAAACATAGCAATACATAATAACTTCCCTCCTTAGCCAGTACCTCTATGACAGAGGCTCCCCTTTTTGTCAAAAGAAACATGCGGTGAAAAGGAAACATATTACATCGTTTAGACAATAATTTGGTAAGTTTAAGATGTGCGAGCCGATTATAGAGCTTCTCGATCCGTTTATAAAGACTGTTCAGAATTATAGAATTCTCTAACAGATAGGATGGCAGATGTCAAAGAAAAATATGACGCTGATCCCAAATAGTTTGAAAAAAAAATAGATTTCTGATAATTTTTTTCGAACTATACAACAAAGATGATTGATCTGGCTGAATCAAGCTCAGATTGCGCGCCTGTTTGAGCGGAGACGCAAACGTACAGATACAAATTGGTAGGTGTAGGAGAGATACAACATGAGACTGCTGGTTAGTGTGGTCAGCGAGGAGGAAGTCGCTGCTGCCGTGGAAGGTGGGGCTGACATTGTCGACGTCAAGAACCCCCGCGAGGGAGCTTTGGGTGCCAATTTTCCTCGCGTAATCCAAAAGGTGCGTCAATGCACCCCTGCCGGGCTTCCAGTGAGCGTCGCTATCGGAGACGCACCCGACAAACCGGGCGCCACCGCCTTGGCGGCCTTGGGGGCAGCTGTCTGCGGCGTCCAGTACGTAAAGGTAGGGCTTTACGGAACAAAGGAGCCGCGGCAAGCTGTTTTTCTACTGACGGAAGTCTGCCGAGCGGTCAGAGAGCACAATTCTGATATAAAAATCATTGCCGCAGCCTATGCCGACGCCCGCAAAATCGGAGCCTTGCCAGCGCTGGCGTCGCCTTCTGTGGCCAATGAAGCCGGTGCGGACGGATGCATGCTGGACACGGCCGTCAAAGGTGAAGGTTCGCTTTTTTCAAATCTTGGCGATGATGAACTGCGTGATTTTGTCCAATCCTGCCATAAAGCAGGACTCATCTGCGCCCTCGCGGGTTCGCTGGGAGAAGCCGACATTCCGCGGGTGTCTGAAATCGGCCCGGATATTATAGGATTTAGAACCGCCGCCTGCCTGGGCGACCGCATCCAGGGCGTTGTTGAACGGCAGCAGGTTGAACGGCTTAAAAATCTGATCGCTTTAAATAGGTCCCCTTGGTGATACCCGTATCGAGTAATTGAGTCAATCGCTCAGGGTGTTTCCCATTCACGATCCACACATCCAGCCTGTATTTCTTCAGAATGGAAGCAAAATACCGATCAACGCCTTTGCACAGGATCAGTTGATTCGGATCCAATTTTTCCAACAACTCGACCCCGGCATGTGAGCGGGGGTCATCGCTAAACAGCCCGTCCACACTTTTTAGCAGGACCAGTTGTTGGGCTCCGGACAAACCGGCTACCCAGGCGGCAATGGAATCCGCAGTCACATCCCAGCTTCGAGGCAGTTCGTCCGTCTGAAAAAGGAGATTATAGGTCAAAAGCACAGGCACCCGCCCTGCAGCCAAAACCTTGCGGGCGTCGGCCAATCCCTGTACCAGTTCGCTGCCCGGGATCAACGAGGAAAGCAGGTGTCCGAATTGGTCCATGGCCAGTATGGCCATCCAGTGGCTCGCTTCTGTATCAAGACCGAACCGCCGGTCATATTCCCGAATGGCATTGGAAAAGGCGCCCCCACCCGGCACCACCAGAATGCCGTGTATAGGTCCCAGTGCTGAGAGCCGTAGCATCAAATCCGCCAGTTTACGGCTTTGGCCCAGGCTTCCTCCAACCTTGATCACCGTTTTAATCATCCAATTTTCCAAACCGATTCATGGCCAGCAAATAGGCTACGGCCAGGGCAGGAAAACAGGCTGCCGCTCTGTCTCCCCATTTTTGTTCCGCCTCGATTACCGGCATACCCAGCCGTCTGGCCACTTCTTTTACTAAAAATTTCCCGGTTCCGAGCACAATCAGAGGCAGGCTGAAACCATTTTTTAACCCGGACAGGACCTGGAAAAGAGAATCAGTAATCTGCTGGAGCTGCTTTTCCCGCAGATAGCAGGCAAGCGTATCGATTTCTTCCGCGCTCATTGTTTCACTGTCGGAACAGACCAGCCGGGCCAGCCGATTCCGGGCCGCAGGTATGGTTTTGGGTCTGCCGTCGGCAGTGGGACAGGTGTATTGATCAGAGGTTATTTGACCTGAAAGAAGATAGATATCCGCCATGGAGGTAAAATACTCGGCTGCAACGCGGCAGGGTCGGCCCTTAACCGGGACCTGATTCACCACAGTATTCGGGTTTGTCCGCAAGAGGCCGGTATAAACCAATTCTCCTGATGCCAGCCGCTGTGTGTCAGTGCGACCTTTGCTGATCGCCCTTCCTTCCCGTATGGGAATGATGTCTGTGGTCGTACTGCCGATATCCATCAGAATGCAGTCAGAGTGATGGGTGGCCAAAAAAAGTGCGCTGGCAAGCCAGTTTGTCGCCGCACACAGAAGTGGGCTTTTTCTCGCTTCGTCAAGTGTAAAAAACCGGCCTTCAAGGTTGAATGGATAAATAGGTATCTTCGAAAAAGCCTTTTCAATTGCGTCCAGGACACAGAGGACACCCTCTCGCTTGGTGCGGAAAACATCCGACAGTTCGGCCGTCATTGTCACCGCCACGTTTTGGTGACCTTGCATCCCCAGTTCCTCTGCAATGTCCTGCAGCACAATGATCAAATTATCGGGCTCACGCCAGATTTCAAAGGGGCGTACAACGGTACGGAACGCTTTTATTTTCCGTTCCTGATATTCCAGCCGAACCGCCTTGATATTTACGCCGCCTATGTCCCACCCTATGATAGGATAATCATTGAATGTCATATCCAATTCTCTTTCCTGCTAGTGGATCTTCCTAATACTTCTTTCGGGAGAACCTCCTGGCTAAGACCTCCCCGGTTCGCTTGTGTCAGATTGACGTTGACGACACGCCGTAGTTTAGTTTATGAATTGGAGCAAGGCGGCATTCGTGATGAAATTTACACCTTCACAGCCCACTCCGTCAACAGTTCAGATTATCAGGGGAAAGCGCATCTTTTCAGCCATTTCCCTGGCACGCTCGAAGCTAAACCTTGCTACTCCTCGGGCTCCGGACATCCGCCGCCTGAAACGTATTCGTGAATAAAATGTCAGGAACCAACAGCGACATGAAAATTATTCCTGTTTTGGACTTGATGAAAGGCCTTGTGGTACACGCCGTTAAAGGCGAGCGCGAACGTTATCAACCCGTGCGAAGCATCCTGACTGCCAGCGCGGATCCGCTTGAAGTGGCTCGTTGTCTTCAAGCCGAGACGAAATGCCGTGCATTTTATATCGCAGATCTGAACGCAATCCAGGGTAAAGGTCATAATCGCGAGGCAATCGGCGAAATCGCATCACAACTTGACGTCGAACTCTGGGTGGATGCGGGGGTTGCTGATGCCAGATCTGCAAACCGTCTTGTTGAGGCCGGGGCGGATGTCGCGATCATCGGATCGGAGACATTAAACGGTTTGCAGCAGCTTAGATTCATCTGCGATTCGGTTCCCAGGGAAAAATTCATTTTCAGCCTCGATGTGGCCAAGGGCCGGGTCCTCTCCCGCGCCGAAGCCTTAAAAGGCATTGTGCCATCGCAGGCTTTGGCGCGTTTGACCTCAGAAGGACTTGACCGCTTCATCCTCTTAACCCTTGATGCCGTGGGGGCTTGCGGCGGTCCGGATCTGCCTCTCCTCCAAGATGCAAAACGCGATTATCCCCATCACACCTTTATTGCCGGCGGCGGGGTAAAAACACCGGATCATCTTCAAGTTTTGTCGGACACCGGGGCGGACGGTGTTTTGGTTGCAACTTCACTGCACAAAGGATGGATTGGCGGGCGGGATCTAATGGCTTTGAAATAGTCGGGGCAGATCATTTTCAACAAGGTAGGCAAACAATACCGCAGCGGTTAGATCCGCCGTAGTTCCGGGGTTCAGGGCATGCCCTTTATCCCGGAGGTCAAGGTCAAATCTTTTTATCTCCGCTTTTCCTTTTTCGCTGAAAATCCCGCCGCACTTTAACACCTGTCCGGCGCGCCCGGAAACTTTACGGGCCGCTTCCATACCATTTTTCCGCGCAATCAATGTATCCGGTACTTGCGTTAAAATAGTCAAAAAAGTCTGTACAACCGCCTCCGACATGCCGGCGCCCTGTTCCAGAATCCGTTGCAGAGCATTGAGGCCGACTTCAAAAGTGATCTCGAAATCGGTAACATATTCCCTTGCCAGAGCGTCCCGATCGCGGGCCTGGTCCATGGCCTCGCGAAGGGTTATGTCGACATCGGCTTCCTGCAGGTCATAATGCTGCACCGTTCCCATACCGGCGGGTCCTGCCAGGCGAATGGCTTCATAGGTCAAGCGGGCGTCGTCAACAGTCAGACTTCTCAACACGGAACCTGCGGCGAGCCGCAATGTATCGGAATGACCCAATCCGGCGGCTTTGGCCAATGGCGCGAATAAGAGCACAATCCCCAGATTGGTATTCACTCCCACAAAGCGCCTGGTAGCACGAACCGCCTGTATTATGGTCTCTCCCACCGGCGCATCGGCGGCGCGCTGGAAAGCCGGACCAATGGCAGCGGCGCTGATAGCGAAGTCTTCAAAACAAGTGTCATTGAAATCCTTGTGTCGCGTCACATTGCCGGGTTTTTCGGCGCAGAGAGGTTTTCAGCACAAAGTCCGCCAGGTATTCAGCTGCATTAAATCCGGTCGCTTTTTTCAAACCCTTCCAGCCGGGGATGGTGTTTACTTCAATCAAGGAATAGCCGCCGCCTTCTATCGGCAGGATGTCGACTCCGGCATACTCGGCCCCTAAGACTTTGGCTGCCCTGACGCTCATGTCCGTAAGTCTTTTATCAGGCCTTAACCGCTCGGCCCGGGCCCCGTTGGAAATGTTGGTTTTCCAGGTTTTTCCCCGGCGCGTCATGGCCGCCACAGCCGTATCCCCCACGACAAAGACACGGATATCCTCACAGCCGTGCGGCACATAAACCTGCTGGTAATATACATAGCGACTCAGTTCGAGAGCACGGAAAACTCTATAGGCCGTGTCTCTGTCCGAAACTCTGATCATACCCCTTCCTTCCGAACCGAAAAGGGGCTTGACCACAACATCCTGGCCCAATTCGTCAAAGGCGTCCATGGCATCATCAAACCGCTCCGTCACAATAGTTCGGGGCACGGGAAGGCCTTCGTCTTCCATCAATGTCAATGTATAGTATTTATCGACACCACGTTCGATGGCGGATGGCGAATTTAAAATGCGAACTCCGGCATTTTCCAACCGATGCAAAGCATCCATGCGATAGATGATCTGCTCCAGAGAACCTCCCGGAATTGAGCGAACAAGCACTGCCTGGTAATCTTCCAGAGACTCATTGCCAATACTCAGCCGCACTTTTGATCCGATGGAGCCCACGAGTCCGGTAACGGGAAAACAGGGTACTTCAATGCCGTGGACCTTGAACGCTGTTTGCAAGGATCTGGTGTACCAAGTTTTTTGCTTTCCCAGAATGGCAATTTTCAAGATAACAACGATTTTTGTAATATTTTTGAATTCACCCGGCCTGCATGAAAGGTGCGGCCGCTGGTTAGTTCGTTAATATACACTTCAGCGGGACTAAACAGCAAGGGGTCGATTTTGTAGAAATCGAAATCGTTGCGACGGAAAAGTTCGTAAAAGGGGGTTCCG
>CALZJV010000078.1 GCA_945787595.1 uncultured Desulfobacterales bacterium
TTTGTCCAAATGTCGAGATACATCTACTCCCAGACCATCTTGAACAATATCTTTTTCGGCAAGACAAAAACCGCCAACCCCCAGGCCCAGGAAAGGATCAACCAGAGCATCATTCAGTTGTTGATCGAAGAGGATCTTCTGGAAACCATTATTGAAATCGGGATGCATTTTCAAGTCGGCACCAAAGGAGATAAACTGTCCGGAGGACAACAGCAAAAGCTTGCCATCGCCCGAATATTTCTCAAGGCACCAAATATCTTGATAATGGACGAAGCGACTTCGGCCCTGGACAACAAGTCCCAGGCCCGTATTCAAAACCTGCTGGAAACCCGCTGGAAGAAGAAAAACACCGTGATTTCAGTTGTACACCGGCTTGACACCATAAAAAATTTCGACAAGGTGGCAGTCATGAAAGCCGGTAAAATTCTTGAAACGGGTACCTACGATGAACTGATGACCCGGAAAGGAATGTTGTATGAGCTCGTTGGAAAAAAATAATTTGAACCCGTCATGTGAATTCCAGGATAATCTGGAAATTTTAAGGCAAACCTATTTTTTCTCAGGCCTGCCTCTTGAAACCCTTAAAATTTTCGCGTATCTTTGTACCAGAGAAACCTTCAGAGAAGGAGAGCACATCTTCAGTCAGGACGAAGATGACGGCCAGGCATTTTATATCATCGACGGTCGGGCCAGACTTGAACGCACCGACAACGGAAAAACGGTTGATATTCGAGACTGTCGCACCGGGGAATTTATAGGCGGCTTGACGCTATTGGGAGAAACTCGCCGTCTGTTTTCTCTTAAATCAGTCACGGATACCACCTGTCTTGTATTGAATCGGGGAAAATTTTTAAAAACAATGGAGCAGTTTCCAAATTTACTTACCAGGATTTGCAATGCCGTGGCGCAAAGCATCGACACCTGGGAAGATCGATTTCTTGCTGATCGCGGGGACCAATGCGGTGAATGCATCAGCAGATTGGGCGTCACGCTGATCTGAGTCAAGGAATCACAGCCGAAATCAGGGAGGCAGATTATATAAACTAGAAAAACAATAAGGCGGATGGTCACGATTTATTTATTTGATTCGTATTCTTTCCCGAGATATATACCATATAGGTACTAAGCACGCTGATAATTTCTATAGGTTTCAGGTGTCAGGTGTCGGGAAGGCGAATCGCAAAATCCTGAAACCTGAACACTGACACCTGAAACCTAAATTATCTGACAACATGTTGTCAGACAAAAGCCCTTAGGGGCCTATTTAGGTTGGCACCCCCCGATTCCGTAAAAAGGTGATCGTTTATGGTTCAAAAAGAGTATACATTTGAACTCAAAAGCAACTTGTCCGAACTAGATAATCTGTGCAGGCACTTGGAAACGTTCGGCCAAAAAACAGGGCTTTCAAAAAAATTTGTATTTGAGATCAACCTGGTCCTGGACGAACTGTTCACCAACATTATCTCATATGGATTTGATGATGATTTTGAGCATATCATCAAGGTCACGATGACACCGGACAAAAAGGAACTTTGCCTGTGCATCGAAGATGACGGCAAACCATTTAATCCCGTCGAATTTGAAACACCCAATGTGTCCTGCTCCATTGAAGAATGTAAAGTCGGCGGATTGGGAATTCATATTATCAGAAAGCTGATAGATGATATTTGTTATGAAAGATGCGAGGATAAAAACATTATAAAGCTGAAGAAAGGTCTCGCAAAAAAACCCAAGAGTTGATATGGCCGCAAAAAGGCGCAAAAAGCGAAAAAATCAAGTTTCAGGGCTTGTAAATTCAATATGTGACAATGAAAAAAAATCGAAATTCCGACTTTTTACACGTCTATCAAGAGTTAAACTATGAATAATGCCAATTGATTTTGCATATATACACCAACTGGGAGGATGGTAAATGGAAATTATAGAGGAAAAACAGGGTGGCATCGATATTTTTAAACTCAACGGACGCCTGGATTCTAATACATCACAGGGGTTCGAACAAAAGATTTTTCAGGCGATTTCGGACGGGTCAAAAACCGTGGTGGTTGATTTCAGGGATCTTGACTACATCTCAAGTGCCGGTTTACGCGTGATTTTAAAAGCCACCAAAGCCATCAAACGAGAAGACGGCCGGATCATGCTCTGCTCCATGCAGGACTATGTCAAAGAAGTTTTCGAGATTGCCGGGTTTGACTCCTTTTTACCCATTGTTGCCACCATGGACGACGCGCTCAAATCTTTTTAGGTACAGTGAAAACATCTCAACCCAGGCCGAGGAGACCGCGCTGCCCGAGCTGACGAAGGAAACTGGTCACGGAAACTTCGGCCTCCCTGTTTTCCAGACGATGTGTTTTTGCAAAAATCTGAATAATCATGCGTACTGAGCGCTTGCCATCCACTAAGTCCCATACAGAGGTTCCCATTGCATCCAGTTGCAGCTTCTTGGTTTGCTTTTGATCCTGATAGCCTCCAAAACGATTGGCCACGGCAGCGATCCACGGACTCACGATCAGCGGATATTCAATGATTACTTCACCAGTTTCCAGTCGAACTTCCGAAATTTGGCGGCTTTGGACCGGTGTGTATTCGAGAGCCTCCGTGCGAGACAAATGACTTGCCCCGGACTTTTTTCTAAATACTTTCATAATCTGTATAAATCTGATCCAGCAATTGAGAATCAAGGCGGTACTTGGATTCGGACCGGATGCCGAGGATCCGGTTTTTTTCTTCGACATGCCACAGTCGATACCAAAAAAATGAAGGACTTAGCTTTAACCGGCTCATTCTTCGCTGCCAGTCGCTTACAGGCATTATGCGCCACTCCGCTGCATCGTAACCATCTATGGTCAGCGGTTGCGGCTGTCCATCAGAAAATTCAGGGACTTTCCTGGCAAACCCTATGAGATCCCCCCCGTCTAGAAGAGCAGCAGCTGGTGCCCAGCGGTGCAGGCAAATGGACTGCCTGCCATGGGCAAATCCGAGTTCAAATTTACCGGCATCAAACCGAAAATTAATTAGCTTCAGCGTTTCCGGCAATGGTACGCGGATGTCAAAAACAGACCAAAGAACGATTCCGTCTTGCCGGTGGTCGCAATAGGATTTGAGTACCGCCGATAAGACTTTTTCCTGATCCGAGGAATTGTACCGAAAAAATTGGATTAGTGCTGCATTGCGGCAGACCGGACAAAACAAGATAGCTCCTCTGCCGATGGCAGCTTCCCCTTGCCATAAGAACCCGCTGGTCTCAAAATCCGACAGGGCCGCTTGCCAATGCGGCGGCAGGAACCATTCAGCAATACGGCCTTTAACGCTTCTTGAATGCAAGGCGGCCAGACGTTTCAGGTGGGCTTTGTGGGAAAACGTCCCTCTCACAGGTCCCCATTTGACCTCCATGACCGGCCCCGTACCATTCTCGAGTACCAAATGGCGGGTGCCGATCTGAGCAATCTCCCATCCGACAGGGGTTTTAAACCGGACTCCGTTCCAGGCGACCTGTTTCCAATGATCAGTCAATTCTTCGTTTCATGAAAGCTAAATTAGATTGTCCTTATCTCGTGTCCGACGATATGGAGTGGTGGAGTGCTGGAGTAATGGAAAGAATAATTCCTTTCCTCAATACTCCAATACTCCAATATTCCAATTTAATCTATCGCGGCACATAAGGGTCCCAGCCGGTCAAACCCGGATCCACGACTTTCCAATCCCGTTGTCGCAATTTTTCGCGGGGATCGCGCCCTTTTGACTTATGGCATTGTATATCCTTTTCAATCAGATTGGTCATCGTGAGCTTTACGGCATTTCCCATTTTCTCTTCGGGATCCTGCGAGTTGTGCTGCAGGGTCAAGCTGATACGATTGCCGTCTTTATCAATAAAAGACCATTTCCAGGCAACGAAAATGTGAAAAGGATCACCGCGGTACTCGTCCGGCTCACCGTATTTCTTTTTAAACTGTTTGAGAAGATTTTCAAAAAATTTTTTACTCGAATCTTTATACTTCAGTTTAATCCTGACAATACGACCCGGAGCAGAGCAGGTGGCATAAGCAATATAGCCGCTTTTCATGCCTTTGATGGGTTTGATCTCCACCTCTTCAATGTTCTCCATATACCGGATTGGCAAAGCGGTTTCCATGATGACAAAATCCTTGAAATCAGCGAGATCCCGATTCAAAACGAACACACTGACCTGATGGGGAGCTTGACTCGCCAGGCAAGTACCGGCGATCCATACTAATGCCAAAATGGTAACAAATATTAGTGTTTTTTTCATTTGCACTCTCCCAATACTATTGAATATTGACGATTGAAAATTGAAGAATTAAGGTATTCTATCAAATCAAAAGGAATAATAATAGTACAGCTACTTGAACACTAACCTGAGTTGCAGTAAATAATATGTATGGAACTATATCACAAATTTAAATTACAAAACACAAACTCCAAATATCAAACAAATTCCAATGACCAAAATTCTAAATTCAAAACCTATCTATGATTTTGAAGAAAGAACAATCCAAAGATTTGGTCATTGGATATTGGGATTTTTTTGTTTTTTGGTGCTTGGAATTTGAAATTTTTTAATGCTTTCAAGGGCCTAAACCACAAAGGGTATAATATAATTCTAATGATGCCGTTTTTTTTACCTCCGTGTCTTAGTGGCTGAACTTTTACTATAAATGAAAGAATTCCTCAATTCGTCATTCGTCAATCTTCACTCTTCAATAATCAGTACGCCAACCGCCCCAGAGATTTAAGTATCAGGGTGACACCCATGGCAAACATACCGGTCAGTCCCATGCCGCAGGAAAAACCGGCCAGAAGCACCGGTGCATACTGCCGCCACATGGCACCGTAACGTTTCATAAAAAAAAACCGCCCCAGCAATGCCCCCACGACCTCCAGGATCAGCCCGTGGGGTGTGCTCTGGCCCAGACCGCGCACCATGCCGTATACCAGCATAATAGGCAGCCCGAACAAGGTTAAAATTCCATATGTAACGACCCCTAGCCCGATGCCTGCCAGAACATAAACACCACTAAGCGCTTGATAAAAAAGGGAATTTCCCTCAAGCGTGGACGTTTGCATCAACAATGTATT
Organism: uncultured Desulfobacterales bacterium; assembly: GCA_945787595.1. Next base: position 5,098 of record CALZJV010000078.1, read on the forward strand.
CAGGGCCTGCAAATGCCACAATTCCTGGGCATAGGGATAGGCGCTGGATGGGATAGGCGCCAGACGCCAGATGAATTGGGAAAACAACAGGCTGGCTACCATTACGATGGGGAAAACCACAATTTCAGATTTAATGATGCCACGGATGCTGGTGCCGGTCAGCTCGATTTCACGAAACTTTACGGTAGCATCACCGTAGTTATGTATCGGAATAGGCGCATACCATATCTCAATTCCCTGATAGCCGAAATACTTGGCGCCGGCAATAAAACTGGCCTCCCGCACCAAGGGCAAACTCACGAATTGCCCGGCAATACCTTCCATACGTGCGGTAATGTAAGAAACGATCGGGGTATAAATAAACCCGTAAGCGAGGAAAAACATCACTGGGAAATTGGGTACCAGCCATACGCAAAGCAACACATATGATATCGTCGAAAAAACATAAATACCAACAGCAATCCAGAAATTAAAATCCCCCCGGCCCGGTGGGGGCTGAAACAGATCTTTAAGGCTGCCCCTCTGACCGGCAGCGCTTTTGCTGAATGACCGGATGACATGCCAGATGCCGATCAAGGCGATTGCCAGGCCCAGGCCGATACCAAAGCTCAAGTAAAAATCAAAATTGTTGGCAAATATCGTATCAACGGTCAGCATACCCGGATGCCAGCGATTGAGGATACCGTGGTGATATAAAATGGGATTGGCAATTACCGTGATGATAAGACCGACCAGGCCGCCCATAACGGCCCAGAAAGGCAGAACCATTCCAATGAAAAGAAGACCCAAATCAAATTGGATCCCGGTGGCCACCGCCGGCAGAATTTCTTCGGTATGGCCGGTAAGATCAACCCAGGGAATGGGAATGAGTCGAATGGGCTCCATCAGAAATAAACCGGAAACCGTCGGCAGCAATACATAGATCCCGCCAAAGGCAAGTCCGATAACCCCTCCGATGGAAAAAATGCGCCATTTCCAGCTTTTCTTTTTATCTTCAGCCGATTCGGCCAGGGCCATGGTTCCCAGGGCTGCTACCGGGGCCATCGGAAAAGGGAGTTTCTCCACGTCGGAGGTGATGCGGTATAATACATACCCCAGCCCAAACTGGTCGATTCGTTGAATAATCTGGGTTCCAATCAGCAGAAGAATGGGGATAAGCCAGTCCCTGTGGAAAAAGGTGCGCTCCACCAGAGCAGATGACTCCGGACCGGGAGCCACCCAGTCGGGAATGAATTCGACCAAGCCCAACATTCTGGCGGCATCGGATTGAACAAGATATTGACTCCACAATAGCCCCTGAAAGGGTGTCGCCAGGGCCGCTCCAGCCATATAATACAGCAAAAAGATTTCCTGCTGCTTCAGCTCACTGTAGGAGCGCTTGGCAAGTTCGGCAAACAGGATAATCGTCACCCAGCGGGCAGCAGGACCGATCCCGGTACCGATAACCAATTGAAGATACATACTGCCGGGCATCATGAGAAACCCGATAAAGATCGCCCCCACAACGGACTTCCAGTCAAATCCCTCCTCAAAATGATCCGGGGTTTTTAAAAGATCCCTGTACTCCTGGAGTTCTTTGTCTTCGTACATACAGATTTCCCATTACTGCAGTTTCATTTCACATTTGCCATGTAGAACCAAGATATAAGCCTTTTTTGCATGCATAGAGCAGAGTGCATAGCGCATAGGGCATGGTGCATAGTGTTATTGTTAACAATTTAGTCATATCCATTGATCATCTTTGTATTATAGATCAACAAGACAAGGAATTTGAAATAATGCAACATTGCGGTTTTTCTACCCCCTGCCCTTTGCTCCCTGCTCTCTGCCCCATGCCCTCAGCCTGCTAATCTGGCAATACCAGATAACTCGAATAACTAAACAAGCCGTATATGGCCCAGGTACCGGCCATGAAAAAATCACCGATAATCAGTCCAATAAAAAAGTTGCGCATTTTTTTAAACAGTAACACCCCGCCGTAGCGCATGCAAAGGGCATTGCAGGCCCAACCTATAAAAAAGCTGAACCATAAATACCACATAGCGGAACTGTAGGCGGTTAAATAGCCGATGGGATGAATCGGCCACCAGTAAAATCGGTGATAGCCGATCACCAAAATCAGCATAACAAAAGCCCCGACAAAGGTGAATACCGTAACCCATTTATCGGGGGACTGGGGTGATTCGACCAAACTATTAATATTGTCATAAACCGCAACCGTTGTCCGAGTGGCCCAATCGAGCTGGAGCTCCCTGACACCATACTTGTAGCTGAGTGCCAGCATGGCTAAAAAAGATGATGCGACGCCGATTACCAGAACGATGACAATCGTAATAAATATCCGGCGATTATTCGAGACTTTATCAGTGACCTTGCGGGTATGCAGTAACGAAGCCATGAGAGACTCGCGCAAATCAACAAAAAGAACTTTCTGGACAACACCGGCAACCAGTATCCCGCTATTGGTCAAAAAATTAGAACTGCAAAACGCCATCAGACCGTCGATGGGAGCTGCGGTTAGGGTAAAATAGGCAATTCCTCCCTGGCAAATTACACGGGTGGCCACCAGGGTAAACAAGAAAAAAGCGCCCACCACTAAAAAGGAAAATAAAAATGGGATTCCGAAATAATGGCACCAGACGACGATGCCGATTCCTCCGATGACAAACCCCCAGAAAGATATTTTTATCGATAACCACTCCGCTGCCAAATTTTCTTCTTTGCGCGCGCCGAATCCCTTCAAAATGGTATCAAGAAAGTGGAATCTTGCCAGCCAGGCAAGAAACACGAAAAACACCAGATAAGCACCGATCATCTGGCTTTCTTCAGGCCGCGAGATAACCGGGCCGAATGTCACCCCCAGAGCTGCAGCAGGTATGTTGATACCTAAAACACTCAGCAATCCGATCAATAATGTGCCCGCAAAATAGAAGAACCAGAACGAAAAGGAAATCTGCTTTGATGTTAAGAATGCAAAACCGATAAAAGCTGGGTAGATGTAGATTTTAAGTTTAATGAAGCCTGAAAAAAGCCCGACTTTTGGAAAATATTGACCGGCTAGAATTAATGTGGGAATCGAAGGTACCGAGGGATTATAAAAACTCAGGCCATTGATGAGATGCAAACAAACAGGCACGAAAAATCCAATTATCAAAAACCGATTGGTAATAAAACGACCGAATTCATTCTTATCCAAGGCCTCTTGCATTAAAAGGGGAACCTGCAGCAGCGGGAAATTCATCCGCTCATTGTACAGCGGTTGTTTGCTGAGCAGATTGATGATGCATATCAATACCAGGTAGCAAAGTAGAATGAATCCTGTCCAGCCAAAAAGTGGGCCCATCCAGGCATCCCAGGGAATCGATTTTATCACCTCCAACCATCCCATCGATCTTCCACCCGAAAATCCGTTATAAAAATTGGTGATGGCTTCTTGGCTCTGGGGATACCAGCTTTGAGGCAAAAGGGGATGAAGAACCTCCGCCCAGCGGTTTTCGACGGTAGCGAAATGATAGGGTGCTGTTATATTGATAAAAAAAGTACGGGCCAGCCCGGTCCAGGCAATACCGGATAGCAATACCATCAAAGCCCATGATACCAGCAATTCCTTTCCGGTAATCAGCTTGCGTCCTTTAAGTATCCACCGAATCAACGCTGTTATGAGCATCATCCAGACGAGGAAATAAAAGGGCGCCAGTGGAAAATGCCCGCCACCCAGTGGTGTCCCCTGACGATAGGCATTGTTAAAAGGGGTAATCAGGCAAATCAGAACGCCTAGACAGGATCCGATCGCAATGGCACGCAAACGGATTTTCTCGACTGAGCTTTCCGATTCATTTGACTCCGAAGATAATTCCGAAATGGAGCGCTTCTGCTTTTCTGTCATCTCTCTACTGCCTGATCGGAACGGATTCCTATCTTTTTTTCAGCATCCAGTAACAGGCGTTCGTATTTTTCTTTGGTCGGGTCGTCAAACGAGCGCCACACGAGTAACTGTCTACGTAATTCATGCAGAAAGGTTTTATTAATGCGGCGCCAGGAATTGGCTTCACCGGACTCCCGCATCAAATGAACCTTGACTTCAAGGAATCCGGGCTCGTCCTCGGCCGGCTGAAATAAAAATTCCACCGTCTGCATGATTCCAAAATCAAAGGGGGCCAGCCAAACACTGGATTTAATCTGAAGGCATTGGTCGTATTCACATTGGTCTTGCGGGCAATCGTCAGTTTCTTTTGCCAGACCGGGAGGATCCGGGCACGCAAAGCCAAACTGGATGTTGGCGGTTGAAAACGTCCCGTGAGAGACTTCCTGGTGGCCCTTAAAATAATCAAAAAGATACCCGCCGATACTGCGATGCTCTCTGTAATTCATTAAAAAAGGCAAAGTGAGTTCCAGCATATTGCCCTGGGCCGCCGGAAGCGTCCAGGAACGATTTACATCCGGGATAGCGATTTCACCGGCAACTTTGGAGGGATAAATAACAGATACCAACACGACGATAATCACCAGCACCATAGCCAACACACCGGCCATTGAGGAATAATTTACAGTGATACCGGACCACAGGGCGGTTTCGGCCAGAAACTTGCTGCTGGTTTGAGCCAACAAATAACCGAAAACCACGCTCAACACGGCAAACGCCATGGCCTCGGCGACAAATAAAAAGGACACATGCGATGGCGCCAGTCCCACCGAGGTGTAAATACCAATCTCCCGTTTACGTTCATAGACACTGCTGATCATCGTATTTAAAACGATAAAAACGGAAATGACAAGGGGGATTATAATGTTGGGCACTCCGCTGTAGCTCATGGTGTCACTAGCATTATACAGATAGATGCCGTCGGGTTCTCCGCTGAACAGAGATAAGCCAAAGCGGTCTACCAGGCTCTGGGCTGTTGTTTGAACGGCGTCTTGCGACACAGAACGAACAGCAACTCCCTTCAAATGGCCACCGCCGGCCAGGAGTGTTTGATAAGGGATAATAAGGGTCAAATCCCCGGCAATGTGTTGATAACGGCTTTGATACTCCCGCACGTCATCACCGGATTGCATCGCTTCTTCTTCTACTTCGGTTAATTCTGATGACATTTCCCGCGGGAAGATCACCGGCGTCAAAGGTTCACCGTCCAAATCGATACGTTGCTGTAATTTTTTGCCGGAGAAAATGCCGACAACTTTAAACGGCATCCCCCAGATTGTTACCGTATGATTTAACGGCCGGGAAAGATCGAGGCTTAATTGGTCGGCCATCCGCTGTGGTATGAGTACCGATTGCTGCTCATTTTTACGCAGCCAGCGACCGGCCATGAGAATCCCGTCGAGCCCCGAAACTGTCGGTTCATCGGCTGAAAGCCCCACCATTCCCTGAGCTTCAAACACCTTGCCGTCGGCATAAACGGGAATTCGAGTTGAACGCGTTCGATCCTGATCTTCCAGCCATACCCGGGGTACGGCAATGGCTTTACCACCGAAAGAATTTGCGATGCGGCCAAAGGCTTCCGGCGGCAGACTTCTCCAGTTTACATTTTTTAGCAAAAAACCCTGGTAAGGGGTATTGCTGGCAAATAGGACGCGAGCGATCCGCCGCATGGATTTGGCAGACGTAAAGCTCATGATGGTGAAGGTCAGAATGACCAGGGTGGTGCAGGTCAAGGCGGTGCGCAAGCGTCGTCGTCGCAGGTTGCTGACGCCCAGCAGAAAAGCAGCTACAAACGCTTTCCAGCGGCCGATTTCACCGGATTGAACCAGCTTGGCCCGGCTCTGGAGCTGAGCCATTTCTTCCTCAAAACGGAAAAATATAATCAGCGTCACAATAACCGAAAGCCCCATAATAAAAAATGCTAAAATGACAACCATCGGGCTGTAGGCCAATCGAAATGCCGGATGGACATTGTAAATAATAACAATCAGCAGGGCTAGAATTGAACTAAAGGCAATAATACGTTTGTAAATGTTAGCATAAGAAAAAAGCAAACGCTCCAGACAAAAGGCAAAGGGTACAAACAGGGCGATATAAAACAGCACCCCGTAGAGGACATCTTTTTGGGTTTTCTCCACGTCATCATAAACCCGGCTGGCCAATGCCCAGGAACGGGCAGTGGCTTCATAATATTGGCCATACCGCTTATCGCCCAAAGCAGTTTCTGCAATGTTTAGCGCCTTTTCTCCCTCTTGCTGAAGGTTGCGGATGCGCTCGTTGAAAATACCACGTTTCTCAAGATTGTCGATACGTGGGGTCAAAAGCATCCACATGTCCCGGGCAACTTTAAACTCGGTTCGATGTACTATAGGCCAATTTTCAACCATATAACCGGTGCCCTGGGGATTATCCTTACTGGCGTTGAGCAATATCATTTTTTTGCGCAGAGGTGTGTCGGACAGCGTCAATTTCAGTGGGGTGCCGGCTTCCAGAAACACTGTCGTTATGTTGGAGGCGTTCCGATAAAATGAAATCCAGGTATCCAGCCGGCTGAACCAATACCGCTGTGGGTCGGCCTCGCGACGACCATCGATGATTGCACCTTTATGAAAGTTACGGAAAGTCCGCGGTTCCAAAAGGTTAAACAGGGTTGTCCCGTTGCAGGCGAACATAATGATATCGGATTCCATGTGCCGGCGGAACATTTTTGTACGATAAGCGCTTTTACCGGTCTGCTTTTTGTCGATAGCCCAGATGATATTACCGGTTTGGTCGAATTTATATCCCTCGAAAATCACCTTGTGATAGGTATGTTTGCTATCCGCCAACCCTCGCAAATGAAACTTTCCCATATGATCTACGATGGTGTAAAACCTGGCCGGCCCCTGGAAGCCAAGCAATATGGTTCCGGGAGCGGGTTTATCGGCAAACAGTTCGCCATGGCGTAAAAATTTTGCATTGCCGTTTATTTCGGCAATGCCGACTCTGGGAAATAAGTCGTCATGCAGTCGGGGCGTCTCGGCCAAATGCCGTATGAGACCTGCTACCAGCGCCGTCTGTCGCAGAGCAAACCCATAATCTAACTTCTCCGGTGTATCAGAAGGTGTTCCCCACATAGCCCGGGCATCATGGGTAGTCACAAATGTTAATCCATGTATCCCGGTCATTGCCATGACTTCACCGCCCAAGGCAGGTTGATCCAGAAAATAACTCTGCCAGGATCGTCGTCCGCTTGGACGCAGGGTATCTTTAAATAAACCCTCATATCCAAGGTCTTTCTCGAATTTCTCGGCACCCTGGCGCAGGACTTCATCCAACGTTGAGTAAATCGCGGTTCGATTGATTCTGGGGCGAAACGGATACTGCCAGCCGTAATTGAACGCCCCGAACCCGTCACCGTGACTTGAGAGATGCAGCGATACAGCCGTGACGATGTCGTATATTTTAACTCGGCCGCGAAATGTTCGTGTACTGTCAAGTAGATCCTGTTGACGCTTGGCATCCAAAAGAATGGCTTTTTGATCATGGATCGCTTTCGGCACCAGCTGTGATAGAATCTGGCGCTCCTCAGGCAATAAATCCGTGAAGGCGCTCTTCCAGAGCAACCGCCGATAAAGCTGTCTCTCTTCCGCTAATTTTTTTATAACAACCCGATTTGAAGAGGTGCTCTCCTGCAACCGCAGGCGCATCAGGCTGCGGGAAACCAGGTCGGATTCGGTTTTAATCCGTTCTTCGATAGCATCTTTGACCAGCCCCTGAGTTTCTTTATCCATCGAGGCTTCAGTGTCAGTAGTTTCAAACGAAGCTCGCTCGAGCGCTTTAATCGTGTTGCGGTTCTTTTTAACTAGTTTTTTTAGATCCCGTGACATTTTGCGCTGAATATTTGAGCGTGTCGTAAACCCCCAGACCAGATCCCGCATTCCGGCCAGGGCCTGAGCATGGCCGCTGGTGGCAACTAAGATAACAGTTCGCTGCGGGGGGTTGTCTTTTAGATATCGGGCCAAAAACAGAAGAGAAGCGACACTGCAGGCCTCATCCGCTCCAGGCGAACTCCCTGCAACCCAGGCGGTGCTGTCATAGAAAGCTTCCACCATCACGGCTTCTTCACTGAATTTAGGATCGCTGCCGGGAACGATACAATATATATTTTCAGAGATGACCTCTTTCCAGTTTACATCTGAAACCAGTTGAATCTGATCGGCCACACGTCCCTCGGGGTTGGTTTCAAAATCGGGAAAGAGTTTTTTGGCCAGGTCAAACGGCATCCAGAACCGCGGAAATTGGATGGGGCTGAGTTCATACTTTTCTTCAAAGAAAATTTTAGCGGAGTTTCCTCGATCCAGGTAAATCAATGCTTTGGCACCCAGGTCGGCCGCAGACAGCCAATTCCTGCCTGAGGTAAACTCCATTAAAAGGATAGCATTTTCAACGGTTTTGCCGCTTAATTCATTAAGATCGCCACTTCCCACATAAATAAGCGGACCGTTTATGCCGGGCGCTAATATTTTCTGCGGTGAAATGGCATTGCTGTTGATCGGGTGAATGGGTATTGTAATCCCACGATCCGGAATTGACAGGGAACTCTTGCCATACTGCATGACCGGCGTCGCAAATTGCTGTGAATCGACAATTTCAAAATCAAGCTGTGAAAGCTTGGCTTTGATGTAATCGGCAGCCGCCTTATTGCCCGCTGTACCGGTGCTGCGGTCGGCAAAAGATGATAATTTTTGGATGATTTCCTTGAAGGCATCGCGATCCTGATTAGAAACCGATGCAAAGGCGTTAAATCCGGATAAAGCAGATATCAGCAGGAGGGAAGCGATGCACAGAAGGATTGTGTTGTGTGATGCGGGTTGAGGGCTGCGCGTTGCGGGTTGCGCGTTGCGGGTTGCGGGTTGCGGGTTGCGGGTTGCGGGTTGCGCGTTGCGGGCTGCTTTGGTATTGAAAGCATTACCGGTTTGGGATTGATTATATCGTTTAGGAGTTGATTGCCTATTAATCACAGGTTCACCAATATCTGTCTTGGAGGTAATAGTTCAGGCACTAAACCCGGATAAACCGGAATTGAAAATTGAAGATTGCAAATTGAATATTTGTGGATGTCGCTACGCTCTGTCATTTTTATGCTCTTTTTTTAATAATTGATCCGCCGGAGGCGAACCTTAAAAATATTCAATATTCAATCGACAATATTCAATCAAGGGCCTAATCCCGCGAATCAATCTGACCGATGGAAATAGATAATTCTTCGCGATTTTCGATTTTGTCGACACGTCCATCCCGAATCCAGATCACCCGATCAGAAACATTGAGCATCTTGAAATCGTGGGTGGCTGAAATGACCGTCACGCCTCGCTCTTGACTTAACCGCTTTAACAGGGCAATGATTTCTTCGCCGGTGGTCAGATCAAGGTTGCCGGTGGGCTCATCGGCCAAAATAATCGCCGGATCATTGGCCAGCGCTCTGGCTACGGCAACCCGCTGCTGCTGTCCGCCGGAGAGCTCGAACGGTTTATGGCTGAATCGATCCCCCAGACCCACCAGATCCAGGAGTTGCATTCCTTTTTCCACTGCGGCGTCGTTGTTAAGGCCGGCAAAGATCATCGGTAGGGTTACATTTTCCAGGGCCGTCATGACCTGGATAATATTAAAGGTTTGAAAAATATAGCCGATTTTGCGGCAACGCAGCCAGGCCAGCTCGTAGGCATCCAGCTGTGCGATATCAACCTCATCAATGAAGACCTTTCCGGAGCTGGGCTTGTCCAAGCCTCCGATCATGTTGAATAGAGTGCTTTTACCGGACCCGGACGGCCCCATGATGGAAATGTAATCACCTTTGGAAATTTCAAGATCGATGCCTTTGAGAGCCTGCACATCGATCTTTCCAAGTTTAAACGTTTTGGTTACGTTTGTAACGCGAACGACATTACCCGCTTCTGCCAT
>CALZJV010000079.1 GCA_945787595.1 uncultured Desulfobacterales bacterium
TATAATCATCAATTTTATCGTTTTCATTCTTCTTCCTTTAGGTTATTTTTTGAGATATTCTCCTCTACGAGATTCCTCTAAATACTGATCGTACTTTCCACTTTCTTTCAAACGTTTTAAGCCTTTATTGAACAACTTCAGCATGTGTTTATTTCTTTCGATTTTCTTGGACAACATGAGACGATTGGATTTAGCATCAACAGGCTTAGGATGATAAGTGATTAATCGAATTTGCCCAGGTTTGAAACTTTTTTGTAGTAGGAGATAGCTATTATCTAGAACAAAAGGGAAAATTTTGATCCGTCCTGCCAATAACTTACGAAAATTGATCTCATCCGATGGTGCTCGTTGTACTTTGATCCTTCCTGTCTTTTCTGCGTTTTGAAATGCTTCTCCATAGCTATATTCAATCGTTCCTCCTATCGAAATTCCTTTCAAGTCATCTATAGTATTCCAATCAAACGAGTAACTTTTCAGGTGAAAGAATACATTTTTAACCTCCACCACAGAATCACTGAACAAAAAATCCTTGGCTCGCTCAGAGTTATGCACCCAGACAGCCGAGCCATCCCATTCGCCTTCTCGAGCAAAAAATTTGCTTCGTGCCCAAGGGAAAAAACCGTATTCTACCTTGACACCTTCCAAAGCAAAGGATTCGGTCACAATACGAGCAGCAACTCCATAGTACTTCAAGTCTTTTGATAAATAAGGTGCCCATTCTCCTGTTGTTATACGAATCGTTTCTTCTGCAAAAATACTTGGGGAAATTATAAGAAATAATGGTATTAACCATATCCGCTTCAACATTTTTTTCATATTCCCTCCAATTGAATAGTGCGAAAAAAGTCGCAATATTAAAAATGAAAACCCAATTGTAAAGATAGATTTGTAATTAATATAATTACATACACAATATCCGACGAAATATTGAAGCTGGGAAAATGTGAATTTTTTCTCAATATCCACTATATTCAGGTGATATCAAGAAAAATTGCCCAATATCAAAAATTATATTTACCACAGAACGGTTTGAGATTACCTGGCGACCTCCCACCCTTTGAGTTTGCACAACCCCTTGCGTAAAAAAAGCTTTTCGGGTCAAACTTGATCAGTGAATAATATCCATCCAACTGAATTTAATGAAAATATGTCGCTCCTCAGCCGTATCGGAAAACACTTTTTTTGATGTAAAACAAAGAAAAATCCCGCTCTCATTTCCGAGAAGCGGGATCTTAATCTATCTGAACCATTTTATTATCCTTATGTGCCTAGGATTTAGATTCAAGGTTGTTTGGTCATTTTAATACTGAGGTTTTAATATTTGAGGTAACATACACAAAAATCACATCAGAATCAAGGGATTAACCGAGCAAAGAAGAAAAGGCTAATAATCGCACACAAGGAATGTTCTGGCTGATGGCTGCTGGTTTCTTGTTGTTAGAAGCTTGGCAGCTTACCTGGGCCATCGTAAGTATCAATATACCGGCGCTTATCTGAAAGTATCCAGTGCCCATCACTGGGCCGGGCTAATCAAATTTGTATCTAAAACTTAATTATTCCTTCCTATTGAGCAAGCATTACTAAATCTGAACCAATTATTACTTAGCACTGATAGAGAATACCAATAAAAAACAAGATCTTCTCTCCTACGGCTGCGATTGCTTCAGCAAGAAATAAAATAGCCATTTCATAAGATATTTTTTGCCTTTTAAATGCGCTATAGAGGACCCTCAGCTAAGGGCCGAATAAACCAGAAGTATCCATGGAGGTGATCGCAGAACATGAACCGATCAAATCATGTATTTGGCATTATTAAGGCGATATCACGGGTCCTATGGTTTTCAAAAAAAAAGGAGCGTTCTGGGGCAGCTTCCTTTCTAACTTGGAATCGAATAAGCGAGTCAGCTACTTTTTATCGTCTCCGGTGGCTGCTCCGTGAAGTTTGATCTCGACTTTCCCCGTCAGTCTTTCGTAGTATTCGCGTAGAATCGCGACGGCCTCATCGCGGCCGAAGTGATCCGGCTTGCTCTTTGCCCAACTGAAACGTTTTGAAAGTGGCTCTTTAGCCAATCGGTTAAAGTCTGAATCTTAAAATATGCTGTTTCAACTGCGGATCTGCCAGGATGTAGCCGGCCTCCTCCTTGTAAACCACGCTCTCGTCCTCGAGTTTCATCATTATTTTCCGAACACCGGGCGCTGTCAAATTGATGCTTTTATGAAACGATTCATTTCACCCCTTTCGGCATCACTTTCGGTGCCCTATGTGGCTATTGTCTAACTTGGAATATTATGTAACTATTTGTTTAATGCAAAAAGTTACATAAATCAATCCATTCTGGCTTGAGGTGCACCAAGGCCTATCTCATAGAGACCAACACTGCGGCAGACTGGTACGGTTCGGTTCCTTTTGCCCTTGACTCGCTGCCCTTCACCGTGTTAAGCCTTTGCCGTCGATGAAGCCAAAGCCATGGCCGAAGATTGAGCCGGTGTGGTTATCGCCTATTTGGGTGTCACCGCCAAATGATTCATCGGAGCGACAACGGCAACGATCCTGCAAGAAGCTCCTAGCCAAGGGCTATGCGACGCCGCCAACAATGTCAATCCCGATGTGATCACGCTCTGCCATGGCAGCCCCGTCTACATGCCCGATGATGCCCAAGGCATCAATGGGTTTTATGGGGCCTCCAGCATGGAGCGACTGCACACGGAAATTGCCATTAGAGAACAGATGGAGAAGTTCAAGGCCAATCAGGAATTTCAATGCTCTTAGTGCAAGGTTTGCTGTAAAGGGATTCGATGTCGCTCCTCGTCAGTATGTCATTACTCAACGGTCTGACGCTGGCAGCACTGCTGTTCATCACGGCCAGCGGGCTGACACTGTCTTTTAGCCTGATGCGGGTCGTCAACCTGACCCATGGTGCGTTTTATATGGCCGGTGGCTTCATCGGCGTGTCAGTGATCAAAGTCACCGGGAGTTGGCTTTTGGCCATGCTCGCGGGCGGCGGTGTCATGGCTGTGATAGCCCTGCTGGAAGAGAAGTACCTACTGCGTTGGGCCCGCGGCAATGACCTGATAGAGACACTGATCTCGCTGTCAGTGGCCATAATCATCGGTGACCTGGTTCTGGTCATCTGGGGGGGATACCCCAAAACCATTGAAATCCCCGCGATGCTGAGCGGCATCTGGACCATACCTGTGATCGATATGGTCTATCCCATTTTTCGGATTTTTATGTTGGGTTTGGCCATTTTGATCGTCGTTGCCCTGTGGTTTTTCCTTAAGAAAACCAACCTTGGGATCACCATCCGAGCCGGTGTCGATAATTTCGAGATGGTGTCCGCTTTAGGAATCAATGTCCGTCGGCTATTTACGATCGTATTTTGCCTTTCCGGCTTTTTGGCCGGGGTTTCCGGCGTTGTGGGCGGAACATTCATGATGCTGGTGGTGGGCGAAGACTGGCGCATTCTGACCTTAACTTTGATCGTGATCATTATCGGCGGTATGGGCAGCTTGGGGGGCACCATCGTGGGTGCGTTGATAACCGGTTTGATCTATAGTTTTGCAACCGCCTATATTCCTGAATTTTCGTTGTTCATACTATTTTTGCCTGTGGCCATTATCCTCTCCATCAGGCCCCATGGGCTGTTTGGCGCAAAGGCGTAATCCGATGCAATTCTCCCGCATACCTAAAACAGTCGTAGTGCTGTCGTCCCTGGCGTTATTGGTGGCGGTGCCGTGGATTGCCTCGGATTATTTTGTCATGATGTGTATCCGCGTCATGTATTTCGGAATGCTGACCCTGAGCCTGTGCTTTCTGGCAGGCGAACTGGGGGTCGTTTCGTTGATGCAGGCTTCGTTTTTCGGTATATCGGGGTACTTCATCGCCATTTTGCAGACCCGCTATCAGATCTCATTTCCAATCCCCCCCCTGGTGGGCATTGGGGTGGCTGTCTTGTTTGCCGCCTTGACAGGGCTTCTGGTGATTCGTGCTCGGGGCATATACTTTTTGATGCTCACCCTTGTTCTTGGCCAGCTCATCTGGGCGCTGGCGAGTCAATGGGCATCGGTCACCAGAGGCGATTCGGGCATTACCGATATCTTCGCACCGGTAATATTCGGGATCTCAACCGAAAAGTCAAAAGGTGCGTTTTATCTCTTTGAGCTGTTTTTCTTTTGCGGCGTGATTTACTTTCTGGCGGCATTGAAACGTTCCCCATTCGGGCTAATGCTGCGCGGCGTTCGCGATAGCGAGAGCCGGATGGCGATGCTGGGTTACCCGGTTTCTCTTCTGCGCTACATGGCGTTTATCTTTGCCGCCTTCGTGGCCTCCATTGGGGGCGTTTTCTTTGCCTACTTTACCGGCCTGATCAATCCGCACGCTGTCTCGTTAACTACCAACGTCGAAACCCTGCTTGCGGGTATTTTGGGCGGTATTCAAACCTTGTTCGGGGCAATCTTGGGGACCGTAATCCTCAAAATTCTTGATCTGGTTCTGAGCGGTATCACCCAACGATATTTGCTGATTATGGGCATCTTGTTTTTGATAACGATTATGTTCGCACCCAAGGGGGCTGCCGGGGCTTTGAAGCGCCTGTGGGATGGTGTTGCATCGCGAACTTTGGGGAGCGGGGCGCCCGCCAAAGGTGCCACCGACCATTCGTTTTATGAGGACACAAAATAAGAAAGGAGAAGGAAGATGAAAAGAAAAAATTGGGTTATCGCAATCACTGTAGTTATCTTTTTTATCGGTGCCCTAACGGGCAATGCGATGGCAATGGATGAAATCCGCATCGGCACCATAGGCCCAACCACCGGTTGGGCGACCATTTTCGGCCAGGGCTGCCTCAACGGCATCAAATTGGCCCTTGACGAATACAATAATGAATTCAACGGTGTCCCGATCAAGGTTTTTAGCGAGGATACCAAGGCCGATGTCGAAGTCATGCGGACCAAATTGGACACTCTCAAGACCCGCGACAAAGTCCATTTGATCATCGGTCCCTCGCTGGGACACGAAGGTATGGCGGCGGTGGACTGGGGTGCGCGAAACCCTGAGGTTCCCATGCTGATCGGCTACTCCGCCCCGGAAGACATTACCATGCGCAAGGCAACCGACAGTGTCATCCGTCCCGGCTGGACCGGCGCCCAGGTTATTTTCAATTTTGGCCAATACTGCGCCAAAGATCTGGGATATAAAAAGATTATTATCGTCGGGCAGGACTATTCCTACCCCTGGGACCAGGCCGCTGGTTTCATCAGGGGGTTTTTGGAAAACGGCGGGGAGAAAGTCGAACGTATCTGGCATCCGGTGGAAGCCGTTGATTTCAGTTCGATCATGGCGAAGCTGATGAGCATGTCCAAGGAGTACGATGCGGTCTTGAACAATTCCGGCGGTGCCCAGGTGATTGGTTTTTTCAAACAGTGGAAACAGTTCGGACTGGACAAAGTATATCCCCAAATCCTGGGACAAGCCAACGTGCCGATCGTGTCGATGCTCTCTGAACTCGGGGATTCCGCTATGGGAGTTTACTCTTCCCTGCACTACTACGACGGCAACCCATCAGGGGCCAATAAGAAATTCCGTGAAAGCTTCAAAAAGAAATACGGCCATTACCCGGACGTAATCGCTGTCCAGGGTTACGACGCCGTGCATGTCGCCTTTAAAGCCATGAAGGCCATTGACGGGCAGGTGGCTGATCCCAAGAAATTCATCGCCGCCCTTCGCCAGGTGAAGATGAGTGTCGACGAATCTCCGCGCGGTCCGTTTTATTTCGATAAATATGCCAACCCGGTGCAGAATATTTACATCAAAAAGGTGGTCAAAAAAGACGGCCAGCTGATGAACGAGGCCGTAAAGACCTATACGGATGTTTCCCAGTTCGGCCCCTATGCTGATATGGCCGACAAGTACATGGCGGCGCCTGCCACCACTCGTGACTACCCGCCCGGAGACAAGGCCTCCTATTTCATGGAGATCGAAAAATACTTCGGTAAGGACTATGTCGAAAAAATTAAGAAGAACAACGGCTGGGTGGACTGATTCATAGAGTAAACCAAAACCACGACGTTTGGCCGTGAGATTTAAAAGGTTTTGCCAGCCCGATGTCTGATGCTGGTTTCAGGTGTCAGTGTTCAGGTTTCAGGATCCGGCCATTCACTTTCCTGACACCCGAAACCTGACACCTTTTATGAAACTACATGAATTTTAGCGCAACAATTAGCGCTCCAAGTCAATTGCGATAAATTGTATTCGAAGTTCACTAAAGGTCATTTGCGTGCAAAATTCAGGTAAGGGTTCGATCACATGCATGCGCTTGTGTTAAAGAACGTATCCAAATCATTCGGTGGCATCGATGCGGTCAGTAAGGTCGACCTTACCGTAATGATGGGGGAGAGCCGTGCGTTGATCGGGCCCAATGGGGCCGGCAAGTCGACCCTTTTTAATTTGGTCACAGGTGAAATCTCTTTGGATGAGGGTAGGATCTTGCTGTTCGGCAAAGACCTTACCCGTGAGCCTGTACAAAAACGCATTGCCTCCCAACTGGGCAGGACCTATCAGATATCTAACCTGTTCACGCAGTTGACGGTCCAGGAGAACCTGTTTTTGGCCTCCTGGCAGACACGCAGAAAGAAAGCCTCTTTCGTCGCCACGCTGTTTCGTTCCTGGCGCAAATTTGATAATCAACGTCGCCACCTCGCCAAGATTGCCCATCGGGTAGGATTGGAGGACAAGCTCGACACAACAGTCGATGAACTCTCCCACGGAGAACACCGTCAACTGGAGTTAGGCATCACACTGGCCCACAAACCCAGAATACTGCTGCTGGACGAACCCATGGCGGGGCTTTCGGTAGCCGAACGAAGATCCATGACCGAACTGATCATGAGCCTGAAGCCCGAGATTACCGTGGTCATCATCGACCACGACATCGATGTGGCATTTAGCATTGCCGACCAGGTATCCGTGTTGCACCATGGTGCCATTATCGCTGAAGGAAGCCCTGAACAGATCGAGAAAAATCGAGAAGTTCAGCAGATCTACACCTTAAGCCGGCAGTCAAAAGATTTCCATCATGCCTGAAGCCCTGTTGAACATAGAACACCTTGATGCCTACTTCGGCAAAAGTCACATCCTGCAGGACGTGAATCTGCAAGTACATCCCGGGGAACTGGTGGTGGTAGTGGGCCGCAACGGCATGGGCAAAACGACTCTGTTGAAGTCGGTGATAGGGCTGCCGCCCCTGCTCAGAACCGGATCGATCTTTTTCGATGGCCAGGAAACGGTCAAGATGCCCACGCATGATATTACCAACCTGGGGATCGGGTATGTTCCGCAGGGAAGGATGCTGTTTCCCTCTTTAACCGTGGATGAACATCTGCGTTTTGCCTGGCGCCAGGGCGGGGCGAATTCCCAGTGGTCGCCCGAGACGGTCTACGATCTGTTCCCGGAATTGAATAAAAGAGCCCAGATCTCCGGTACCCTCCTGAGCGGCGGCGAACAACAGATGCTGGCCATCGGTCGGGCCCTGGTCACCAATCCGCTGCTGTTAATGATGGACGAACCGTCCGAAGGTTTGTCCACACTGGTCATCCAACGGGTGGAAGAGGTGTGCCGGCATCTGAGTTCCAGCGGGATGTCAATTTTGCTGATTGAGCAGAATATAGAGATGGCTCAGTCTCTGGCCCAACGCGCCTATGTGTTCGTAAACGGCCGCGTCGCACGGGAATTGCAGGCCGCGACCCTGGCGGCGGACCAAAACCTGCTACAAGAATCGCTGGGAGTGACCGCCGGCACCGGCGACCACCCGTCAGTGCAACCCGAGGAACCGGAGGCGGATGCGGCGCTCGAGGAACCGGCGGCTGAAGAGAGCCCCGAAGCCGTCGTCGGAGCCATCGCGCCGACGCTGTGGAGCCGTACAGGCTATTCAGAGGTGCGGGCGCCTGAAAGCAAGACATATACCCCCCCGGTGCGTGAAACCCAGTCGGCGGTATTGCAGGTATCAGTGGCCGACACCATCGACCGGGCCGCCTACATCGCCGGGACCTTCGACACCAAGACGCAAGACCTGCTATACATAAAGTCCTGCCTTGACCGCCAGCGCCTGCGAACCATTACGGTGGACCTGTCCACTTCGCGGAAACCCTCCCCCGCCGCCATCAGCCCCACAGAGGTGGCTCGAAACCATCCGCAAGGAATTGGGGCCGTGTTTACCGGTGACCGCGGTTCGGCCGTGGCCGGCATGGCCCAGGCCTTCACCCGCTTCATGGCGGGTCGCCGCGACGTGGGCGGGATCATTTCGGCCGGGGGCACCGGCGGTACGGCCCTGGCAACCCCGGCGATGCGCAGCCTGCCGGTGGGCCTACCCAAAGTGATGGTTTCCACGGTCGCCTCCGGCAATGTCCGGCAATACGTGGGCCCTTCAGATATCTGCATGATTTATTCAGTTACCGACGTGGCCGGCATCAACCGCATCTCGGCCAACGTGCTGGCCAACGCCGCTCACGCTCTGGCCGGCATGATCGGGTTTCGACATGAGGCGGACAACTCCCGGCTGCCGGCAATCGGACTGACCATGTTTGGGGTCACCACCCCCTGCGTCCAGGCCGTCACCAAAGCGCTCAAAATGCGTTATGACTGTCTGGTGTTCCATGCCACCGGCACCGGGGGTCAATCCATGGAGAAACTGGCCGAATCGGGCATGCTCGAAGGCATCATCGATGTTACCACCACCGAGGTGGCCGATTTTCTGGTGGGCGGCGTCATGAGCGCTGGTGAGGATCGCATGGGTGCTATCATCCGCAGTCAAGTCCCCTATGTGGGTTCCTGCGGGGCGCTGGACATGGTTAATTTCGAAGCCCTTGACACGCTGCCGCAGAAATTCAAGGACCGTAACCTCTATCAACACAATCCCCAGGTCACCTTGATGCGCACCACCGCGGCGGAAAACAAGGCAATCGGGCGCTTCATCGCCGCCAAGCTCAACCAGATGGAGGGGCCCGTGTGTTTTTTGCTGCCCCTGAAAGGGGTTTCGCTGATCGATGCCCCCGACAAACCATTCCACGACCCAGCGGCCGACCGAATGCTATTCGACACCCTGGAAAGCGAATTTCGGCCGGGCCCCAATCGCCGGCTGATCAAACTCGACCTGAACATCAACGATCCGGCCTTCGCCCAGGCACTGGTCGATAATTTTTTGGACATTATACCTAACCCGGACAAGCCGGAATTGAAAATTGAAGATTGAAAATTGAAGATTTGTGGATGTCGCTTTGCTCCGTCATTTTTAAAATCGGAAGAATACCTTAAATATTCAATATTCAATTGTTACAAGTTTCTGAAAATATCCTAAATAAATGTTTTTGCACAAAAAGCAAAGAAATGAATTTAAGGATCTAACGGTTCTGCCGGAAATGAAATTTAGGAGATTACTTATGGCCCGTTTCACCCGACAACAAATTTTAGATCGGCTCAACGCGAAAATTCGCAGCGGACAGCCCATCGTGGGCGGCGGCGCCGGCACCGGACTGTCGGCCAAATGCGAGGAGGCCGGCGGGATCGACCTGATCGTGATTTACAATTCAGGCCGCTACCGCATGGCCGGCCGGGGATCGCTGGCAGGTCTGATGTCTTATGGCAACGCCAATGACATCGTGATGGAGATGGCCTATGAAGTGCTTCCGGTCGCCCGCAACACCCCTGTGCTGGCCGGCGTCAACGGCACCGACCCCTTTTGTATCTTCGACCACTTTCTCGACCGACTCAAGGCAATGGGGTTTGCCGGGGTGCAGAATTTCCCCACGGTGGGGCTCATCGACGGCAACTTCAGGCAAAACTTAGAGGAGACCGGGATGGGTTTCGGGTTGGAGGTGGACATGATCCGGTTGGCACACGAAAAAGATATGCTGACGACGCCTTATGTGTTCTCTGAAGACGATGCCGTCGCCATGACCGAGGCCGGCGCCGATGTCATCGTCTGCCATATGGGGCTGACCACCGGCGGCAACATCGGAGCCGACACGGCCAAAACTCTGGACGATTGTGTCGATTATATCAACACCTGGAGCGCAGCCGCGCTGAAAAAGCGCCGAGACGTGATTATCCTGTGCCATGGGGGTCCGATCTCCATGCCCGCAGATGCCGAGTACGTCCTGAAACGCTGTCCGGATTGCAACGGGTTCTACGGGGCCTCCTCGATGGAGCGGCTGCCGACCGAGAAGGCCCTTACGGCCCAAACCAAGGCTTTTCTAAACATCAAGCGCAGCTAACGGCCGCCCCGGCCTGGCCGTTTTGAACAGCGAACCGCAGAATATCGAACAGCGAACCGCAGAATTTAGAAGGGAGGATTCGCTTTGCTCAATCATTTTTATAAAATAAACAGAATACATTACTTCGACATTCGACATTCATTATTCGATATTCGATATTCGCATTTTCAGAGTTTCTTTTTCGATTAAACTGGCCGCCGGCGGCGTATTAGATGGATGGGCCAGGCCGGCGTTACGTAGTTTGTCAACCATAGGAGGAGTACTATGACTATTTCCGGGTGGGTTATTCTGGTGGTCATCATCGCGTTAATCCTCATCGCGGTGGGGATCTGGTTCATCCGTTCCTTTTATCATCGATCGTCCAAGGAGATCGCCTTCGTTCGCACCGGACTGGGGGGGCAGAAGGTCATCATCGATGGTGCCGCTTTCGTTTTTCCGATTTTTCACGATATCACAGAAGTCCATCTCAATACCCTGCGACTGTCGGTGGTACGTGAGAAGGAAAAAGCATTGATTTCCGAGGACCGCATGCGCGTGGACGTGGCCCTGGATTTTTACATTCGGGTCCGAAAAGAGGTCGACAGCGTCACCATCGCCGCACAGACCCTCGGGCGCAAGACGGGCAAGCCCGACGAACTGCGCGAGATGATGGAGGGCAAATTTTTCGACGCACTTCGGGCCACAGCCGCCGGCATGACCTTGGAAATGCTTCACGAGCAACGCAGCCAGTTTGTTCAGTCCGTGGGGAAGGCGGTGGCCGAGTCCCTGGAAAAAAACGGGTTTGAACTTGAAACCGCCAGCCTGATCGACCTCGACCAGACCGACATGGAATACTTCAATCCCTCAAATGCTTTTGACGCCGAGGGTTTGACCCGCTTGACGGACGAGATCGAACAGCGCAAGAAAACGCGCAACGACATCGAGCAGGACACCCTGATCCAAATCCGCACCAAGAACCTGGAGACCGAAAAGCAAAGCCTGGATATCGAACGCGAGAGCGAATACGCCCGTCTGGCCCAGGAAAAGGAGTTGGAGTTCCGCCGGGCCCAGCAACAGGCTCAGTTGGTCCGCGAGCGCGCCGAGCGCAAGCGTGAATCGCAGGTGGCTGACATCATTGCCAACGAGGAGATAGAGAAAGCCAGCATTGCTTCCGAGCGCCAGCTGAAGCAGGACCGCATCGAGCAGCAGCGTGACATCGAGGCCATGGAGATCGAACGGCGCAAATTGATTGAGCTGGCCGAGCACGCCCGGACGATTGCCGTGGCCGAATCCTCCGAGGCCGAGACGGCGGCACGCGCCAAGGCCGATGAGGTGCGCGCGGCGGCCATTTCTGCCGAAGAGGCCATCTTTACTGCCCGGGAGAAGGCCCAGGCGGATCGTAAAAAGCAAGTGGAGCTGATCCTGACGGCCCTGGAGGTGGAAAAAGATCAGCTGCGTCAAAAGACTCGCATCGCCACCGAAAAGACGGTGGCCGCCGAACGGGCGGACATTGCGCGCATCGAGGCCGATTCCTTCGCCGTGGCCGAAGAGACACGCTCGAAAGCCTATCAAATTCGGCACCAGGTTGAATCTGAAGGCGTCCGGCTCATGGCCGAGGCCAACAACATCGCCAGCCCCGAGGCCCGGATCTCGGCCTTGCGTATGAGACTGGTAGAAAAACTCGACACGATCATCCGCGAAAGCGTCAAGCCCATGGAGAAGATCGAAGGGATCAAGGTGATCCACCTCGACGGCCTGACGGTGCCGGCCGGCGGTGGTTCTCCGGACAGCGAAGGCGGACTCACCGATCGGCTCGTCAGCAGCGCCTTGCGCTACCGCGCCCAGGCCCCTATCTTGGACCACCTGTTGGGCGAAATCGGCATCGATGCCGGCGACCCCAGCAAACTCACTCAACTGCTGGCTGAACTGCAGAAGGATCGCCCCGAAGGGGACAAGGAGAAGTAACAAATGGTCAAGGTTTATCGGTCCACGGTCCTGAACGCCCCGGCCGATCGGGTGTGGCGGGATCTGCGAGATTTCAACGGGCTGGCCAGCTGGCACCCGTTGATCGTAATGAGCCGCATCGAAAAAGGCCACCCGGCCGACAAGGTCGGGTGCGTGAGAATTTTCCAGCACAAAGACGGCGCCCAGGTCCGGGAAAAACTGCTGTCGTTGTCGGATTACGACTACACCTGTATTTCCGCTATCCTGGACAGCCCCATGGATCTGAGCGATTACATTGCCACCCTGCGGCTGTTTCCCGTCACCGAGGGCAATCGCTGCTTCATTGAGTGGTCTGCGGAATTCGATTGCCCGCCGGAAAAGGTTGCCGAGCTGACTGAAAGCGTCAGCGGCGGGATGTTTCTGGCCGGGCTGGACGCATTGAAAAAACGCTACGGGCAATTATGAAGGTCAACGTCATTCAATCGGCCGTCATTGACGCCCCAATCGATCGGGTGTGGGCCGTGCTGCGCGATTTCAACAGTCACGGCCGCTGGCATCCGGCTGTGGCCCGCAGCCGGATGGAAAACGATGTCGCCGGCGACGTGGTCGGTGGTGTGCGACGATTCAGCCTCAGCGACGGCGCCGAGCTGCGTGAGCAGTTGCTTAGCCACAGCGACCGCGAGTACACCTTTACTTACTGCATCCTCGACTCGCCCCTACCTCTATTTGACTACATGGCCACGGTTCGCCTCAAGCCGGTGACCGACGGTAACCAGACCTTTTGGGACTGGCGCTCGCAGTTTCGCGCCCCGGACGATCGGGCCGCGGAACTGGAAAACCTGGTGGGCCGGCAGGTTTACGAGGCCGGGTTCGGAGGGCTGCGAACGTTTCTGGCCGACCAGGCGGCGCCCCCTAGGCCGCCAGTCCCCGAAGAGGCGGCGGCAGCTGTTGGTGGCGAGCACCTGCCTTCCAGGGCGGTGGTGGCGGCAACTGCCGGAAGTCCCGAGGTCATGTCCCTGAGCGATGTGACCATCTCTGCGCCAGGCCCTCAGCAAGTACGCATCCGTCAGACCGCCATTGCGGTCAACTACCTCGATCTCAAGCATCGCCGGGGAATCGCTGCGGGCTTTGATTTCCCGGGGACACCGGGTATGGAAGGCGTGGGTGAGGTCATCGACGTGGGCGAACAGGTCAATGGCTTATTCCCGGGTGACCGCGTCGCCTACATGAGCCGAAGGCCCGGGGCCTATGCCGATATCCGCTGTATCGAGGCCGACGCCTGCACTCCCCTGCCCGATGGCGTATCCGATAATGACGCTTCAACGTTGCTCAAAGGCGTTACGGCGGCGTTGCTGCTTAGGCGGGTTTTCAGGGCCGCCCCGGGCGCCACGATCCTGATCCAGGCGGTTGCCGGCGGCCTGGGCCACTTGCTCAGCCAAGGGGCCAAATCTATGGATCTTACTGTCATTGGCACGGTATCCACTAGCGAGAAGGCCAAGTTCAGCCGAGACCGCGGCTGCGACTACCCCATTGTGGTTGCGGATGATACCCCCGTAACGGCCGAAGTGATGCGCATCACCAATGGGCGTGGGGTCGACTATTGGGTCCACAGCAGCGGCGGCCATGGCCTCGATACCGCCGTCGCCTGCCTCTCCCGCTGCGGGCACTGCGCCGTGATCGGAGACCGCGACGGACAGTCCATCCCGCTAGAGGTGAATGTGTTGAAGCAGCGGTCCCTGACCGTATCAGCCCCGGTATGTTTCGACTATTTAAACGATCGGCTCTACCTGCAGCGCCTCGCCCATCAGCTGTTCGCAAAGATTCAAAGCCGCATGATCATCCCCGTCATCGAAGCGTTTCCCCTAAGCCAGGCCTCTGAAGCCCATCATCGAATCGAATCCCGACAGACCATGGGTGCCGTCGTTCTGATCCCTGGTGAGTGAACCCCGGAAACTACCCATTATGAGGGTGAATATAACAAATGTTGTGTCCGCATTGGTTTTTTTGCTTGATTCGCTCTCAAAAATCGAATTCGTATCCTCAAAAGCCTCTTTGTATCTATCACATACGAAACTCTAATTCTTTTTTCAGCTTACCTTGCGGTCCACGATTTCTTTGAATTCTTCAGTTGTCAGCAGGGCCCGCTTTTCGGCCCCTTTTTGTTTGACTTCCTTCAGAATATCCACAACCGCATCATCGCTGACGTTCTGGATACCCAACTTTTCGAGTGTATAGGTAATGGATGCCTTGCCGCTTTTTTTGCCGAGCACGACCTCCCCTTCCCGACCAAAAAACTGGGGGGCGGTAGCAAACATCGACAGCGGCTTTTTCATCACCATATCAACGCCGATACCGGATTCCCGGGTATAATTCCCTTTTCCGATAATAGGTTTGTTGGTGGCAGGTGTTACTCCGGAAATTTCTTCAGCCAGCTTGCAAAGAGAGAGGATTTCGTCAAACTTGTAGTTTGTCTCATAACCCAGCAGGACCTCGAGGCCGACCATAAGCTCTTCCAGGGCGGCATTACCGGTTCTTTCGCCCAGGCCGTTGATACACGAATGGACGACCTCGGCACCCGCCGTAACGGCGGCAAGCTCCGTGGCAACCCCCATGCCGAAATCATTATGGGTATGGATTTCTACCGGTAACCCGGTGAGCGCCTTCATCTTTCGGACCATATATTTAATGGCCTCCGGCAGCGCACATCCCATGGTATCCACGAGACCGATCGAATCGGGTGGAGACTC
>CALZJV010000080.1 GCA_945787595.1 uncultured Desulfobacterales bacterium
GAAGTTGTCGGCCAAAGAAGGGCGCAAAAAATCGCCGAATTAGCAAAACCGGGCGAATGGCTCCAGAATGCAAGCGGCAAGTGGTATAAAAAGTAAATACCAGGTAAAGGTATGATTAGACAAATGAAGTGATATAAAATCCCGGACTTTGCAGGTGTGATTTTTTGCAGCGAGGACAGCGACCGGGACGGGTAAATCGCTGACGCTTTTCAAACACATATCCGCATAGTAGACACTCGGCGGGACGAATCGTCAGCTTCTTGCCCTTGACCGCCAGCGACCGTGAAATGTGGGCAAGGTGCTCAACCGCCTCTTTTTCTCGGATGCCAACCTGTCCGGATAATTGTAGCGCATCCATCTCCCGGTGGCTTAAAAGGTCGATGATCTTTTGACGAATCGTTTGCATACGCTCTTGTTGGTGGGCCGAAGTGAATTTATCACTTAGCGGTTGATAGGTTTCAGGTTTCAAGCAGGAATTTTAGATCCAAAACCCGTAATTCGCGGCTCACAAGCCGGGTACATGTTGCAACATTGGGGCATACTCTTTTCTCAGTCAATACTAATCTCTTCTTTTAGAAGGCAGCAGGCAATTTTGTGTTCCGGCTCCCCGGCACTGTCGTAGCTTAAATTGTCAGGCTGAATTAGCTTGTTCATTACACAGCCTTCAGCTATATTAAGTTGAAAAAGGTCTCTTTCGTTGAGTTTATCAGCAGGCACCAGCCGGTTATTTTTAAAAATCAGGCTGTGAAGCGCAAAGTCTTCACACAACGGGCATCGATACACTCTGCCGTTGGGGAACACAAAATAATTATCGGCAACCAGACCTGCGCATTCGAAATTTTCACCGCTGCCTAAAAAGACTTTAGGATAGGTGACGGTGACGCCAAGTTCCGCTATGCTGCGCGCAACCCGCGGGATGGTATTCAGCCATTGGGATTTTGCAACCTGAAGCTTTTGATCCCGAATGCGGATTTGGCTTCCTGTTGCGGATCTTCCCCGTAGGCCAATGAATTGTATAAAGAATCTGGAAATACCGATATCCTTTAGTAAGGGCGGCAGCCGGTCCACTTCATGGATGTTGGCGCTGCTTACCGTAAAGATCAGGCTGGTGGCGAAGCCCATTGAATTTGCTTTGCGGATGCCGGCAATACAGGTGTCAAATGAGCCCGCACCCCGAATCCGATCATTGGTTTCACGGGTAGTGCCGTCCAGGCTAAAACTGAAGTAGTCCACTTCTCCGGGCTCAACCTTTGAAATAATATCGTGAAATAGGTATCCGTTTGTATCAATGGTGATTGAGCCAAAACCCAGATTGCGGGCATATCCAACTGCCGCCGGCAGATCCGGGTGAAGGGTCGGTTCGCCCCCTAAAAAGATGAGGTTCTTTGAGTTGCTATCCTGGGCAAACGCTTCGAGCCAGGCGTTAATCACAGGCAGCGGGAGAGTGTTTTTGCCATGCTGCCTGGGGTTGATGTAGCAATGGCGGCATTTGAGATTGCATTTAGTGAGGATATGAAAAAAAATATTGGTGGAATTTTTGGAGAAGGCAACGGTTTTCGTCCGGATCATATTTTGGTAAGTAAACGTTTGATTTTCTTTTTAGCGGTTATCAGTTCCTCGTTGGTCGCCCGAAGGCGGATCGACATGTACTCAGCAAATATTCGATATAATAAAAGTAAAAAATCCAACTTTTCATCCGTCGGATCCTGAGCGGAAATCCTGTTTTTAGCGGACGTGTCAACGGCAAGGCAAACGGTTTTTCCGACGGCAACAACCGAGGCCGACCGCTGCATAAAATCGATAACTCGCATCTCGCCGAAAATTTCGCCTTTCTTATCAATGGTATTGATTTCCAGGTCTTCCTTGGAAATTCGAATTTTCCCGGAAAGCAGAATATACAGCCAGGGGTCCTGGTCTCCTTCCCGAATAATCACTTCGCCGTCCGTGTATTCCCTGATTTTGCTTAACCTGAGAAGCTTTTGAAGGCTTTTCGTTTCAAAATTCTTGAGGGCAGGAATTCCTAGAAGTTTTTCAATATTTTCAATATTGTCCTTTAAATACCTCGACTCGAGCATCTCGACCTCCGGCCATTATTTATCACCCAAACTTAAACATTAATTTTATACCGCATTTTAAAAAAGGGCAAGCGGTAATTATATTGCTAAACTATAATCTGTATAAATTTAAGGGGTATACCTATAGTGCTGTTCGGCTTCTAAAATAGATAAATTTATAAAAATTCTTTTCTGGCAAAACGAATCGCACGCGAGATTTCCGAATCTGGTGTTCCGGGTTTCAGCTCGAGTACTTTCAGCGTATCTTTTTTAAGGCCGGAAGCAATTTTTTTAAAGTCTATTTCACCGGTACCGGGAACCAGGTGGTCGTTGAGACCTCTGGCGTCGTGAAAATGGACTCCGATAAGGTTTTGTGAATAGGCGCCTAACAGAGATCCGGCCGGAATGAGGGTAAGGGATTCATTCACAAACGCATGGCCGGCGTCGTGCCAGTAACCCAACGGGCCGCCCTCAAAGCGGGTAAAAATCGTGTCGAAATCCTCCAGGGTAGGCAGTTCGCGATAATGATATCGATTTTCGATCCCAAGCAATATACCCTGTTTTTCAGCTACGAGGGCGAGTTGTTCTAAGCTGGCCAGCAGGTTGTCCAGGTAGATGGGTTTGAGTCGTTCACGCTCTTTTAGCTTCCGGGAAATGAAGGTTTGTGCTTCTCTGGAGTGTATTTGGTTTGAGTTGAAAAAAGCGTATAACCTGTCTAACTCCATGTCCATTGCCACTTGTCCGCAGTGCAGGACCACCGCTCTTGCACCCAGATCAGCGGCATGTTCAATGGTTTTGTTTGTCCAAAATACGGCCTGCCCGCGTTCTTCCCTATCCGGACTTGAAAGCAAATACAGATCACCGCCGCCTTTTGAAGCGGTCAACTTCGGAGGTATCGGAAAGTAATTGTGGATGCTTGAGATTTTGATGCCTGATCGCGGCAGCAACTCAATAAGCCGCCGATAAACAGCATCGGAGATACGATATTCCAGTTCGACGGCGGATATGTCAAAACTTTCCAGTGCCTTAATTAAGGAATCACCATCTTTGGACTGCTTGGACAAGCAGGAAGTTGACAGAGCAAGCATGTTTAATTACCCAAATATCATAAGATTGAAATAGGTTACCGCTCAATGGCTATATTATCAATTCGGGACAACTCATCCCCGTTAAATAATCCTGATTTCTCGAAGAAAAGAGGCCACATCATGCCAAAAAACTTTCCAATCCGGCGGACAGTCATTATGACCGGCATTATAGGCGATCATTTTCCCTTTTTGAACTGCTTTGTAGAGAGCTTTACCATGGGAGAAGGGGATCACCTCATCGTGTCGTCCATGTATGACCAGCACCGGCCCCGGGTAGTTTCTTACCACCGATAGATTGTCGAAAGGATCCCGCACGAGAAATGATGGGACCAAAAAACGTTTTGTAAAGGAATGAACACCGGTAAATGTCGACATCAGGATGAGCGCCGCCGCAGATCTCCTTTGAGCCAGAGCACAGACGGCACCCCCACCCAAAGAACGGCCGAAAAAAACAATGCGAGAGGAATCGATATCTTTCCTTGATGCCATATCATCATAGGCGGCAACAAAGATCTGCGTAATGCTGTCTTGCGAAGGGGAGCCCGCCGAAGACCCGTAACCCGGATATTCCACCAGCAGCAGTGCGATTCCAAGCCGGGCAAACCCTTCGAGTTTATCGGGCCAGAAATCGATTAATTCACCGTTACCATGGCCAAAAATAACGGCCGCAGCCGGTGCAGCCGTCTGTCCGGCAACTGGCGGTATAAACCAGGCCTCAACCTTGCCGAAACCGACATCCAATCGGATTTTTTCCAAACCGACAATTTTCGGGTCAGATTGCATAGGCAGTGGAATCGCGCTGCGGGGAAATAGGATCTGCCGCTGTAAAACAAAAAGCAGCCCGCAATATACAGCGTAAAGCAAGAGCAGCCAACTAATAGTTTTCAGAAGCAGATGCATATCATCTTTTTCTCAACTAATAAGCCCCTTGTAAAGAAAGAATCCATAGGCGCCGGTTAGGACAACACCGACGCTCCTGGGTAACCGCCCCAAAAGGGCTATAAAAGTAAAATGGAGCAGCCCGGCACCGATAATGAGACTGACACTCAGGTTAAGGTGAGGAGGGACTTTAATCGTGTTAAACAGAGCAAACAACCCCACACACATGGGGATGCAGATATGTCCGTCTCCGATCTGAGACGTATAGACCACGTCCGCACGGTTGGCCTTTGCATAATAAAGGGCGACCATGCCGTTTGGCAGAACCATTAATATTCCGCTGAGCCAACCCAAATTATCAAACACAAAAAATCCAGGGCCTGTACGAGGGATCCAGGCCACCAGGCGCTCGATGCTATAGTAGACCGCAATGCCTGATGCCATCACGATAATAAAATCAAAAATGATTGACTTCGGAAAGGAACGTTTGTGAAGGAAATTATGCTTGAGAATATCGAAAATATGAAACAGCTGCCAGAACAGAAAAAACCCGACAAGCACCAAACCATCTGAAAAATCTATAGACCCGTCTCTGGCCAGGGCCCACACGGCGCCGGTAAAAAAAAACAATGCAAAAAGGGTTAATAATAAAGACAGGTAATTAATACGGTGCGCCTTGGTAATTTTTCTTTTACCTTTTTTGGATTTTGAAGGAATTACGATGAGGGTCCAAAACAGTGTCGATAAACCGACGAGCAATGTCAGATTGGTGACATTATTGACAAGACAGTTCTCAAGGACGAGAGACCCCGAGCCACCGGATTTGCCAAGAACAAAAGCAAACATCAGATTGGAAAATCCCGAGGCATAGGGCATAACCAAAGTGCCTAGCACGGTGCCTTCAAAGCCCTTTTTTTCCAGGGCCTCAAGGCGCCATATCATCACGGCTGATGCCGCTATAAACAGGATCAGGGAAAACCAAGGATCCAGTGGATCAAGGTGTGCCGCCTGTTGCTTCAGGGCTGTAACATATGGCGATAGCAAGGTCTTCCAATGACTGGGATCAAGAACCGCTGCTTTCATCGTAGGTATATAATCCTAATAATTACCGGCCACGAGCCCGTCCCATTTTTCACTCAATGCCCGATACTCTTTAAGGCATTCCTCAAGATAATCTACATCGTTACGGGGGATATCCAGTTTTGCGGCAAAGCCGTAAACCTTTTGTCTTTCAGGCAGAGAAAAGTTGCGATCCATTGAGGCGATCATGATGGCATCCCTAAGAACCACTAGGGCTGTAAGACGGGAAACGCGTTGTTTATTTATGTCAAATGTTTTTTCGGTGGATGCCAAAAACCGATCGTAGTCAACCCCCAAGCGTTGGGCCTGTTGGCGGACATATTCGAACTCCCGCGGGCCGTTATCCTTATCTGCCTTGGCAATGGCGATCAGTATTTTAATGTAGGTTTCTGAATCAAAATCTTTAGAATCTCCGTCCACAAAAGTGAAGTCCATAATACCCCTCCCTGCACGTGTTAAAATTTGCATTCCATTCATGACAGATAGGATGCAATATTTATTCCAGTTTTCTATATGTAAGAATAGCTCAGCGGATCAGATGAGAGGCGGGTTGAATCCCGCCTTGCCGGAAGCCCAATCATTGATTTGATAAGAACTCACTTTTTTCGATCGGATTAAGGGGAATTGTAAATTGTGGATCGCAGTCAGCGCCAGATCAGCATATGGAGGCACCCATAAAACGGAAACGATATTCAGCCGGACAGCGAAAGCAGAACTTATTGTCAATATTATTTTTTTTTGGTGGAATTGAGATGTCGCGCCAAATTCTATTTATTCTAAGATTGAAAATCTGGTCCTCCCGCTCTACGAGCAGGAAGCTGGGCTGGAAGCCGTGCCAGGATTCTTTACTTCATCGGTCCCACGATAACCCGGTTTCTTCCTTCCTCTTTGGCCTGATAGAGATATTGGTCCATCTGATTCAATATGGCTATAGGCGAAATTCTGCTGGAGTGGGTATCGGCATCAATACCGGTGACGCCGAAACTGACGGTGATACTAATCTTACTCTTATCCACTTTTATTATTTTATTCTCAATCGCCACTCGAATTCTTTCTGTCATGAGACGGGCGCCGTCAAGGGCCGTTTCGGGAGCTACAATCACAAATTCCTCGCCTCCGTATCGAACCACCCAGTCAAGTTGGCCTCGAATCGCATCTTTCAAGTGTTGAGCGATTATTTTCAATACTTCGTCTCCAGCAAGGTGCCCATAGGTATCGTTAATTTTTTTGAAGTTGTCGATATCACATATAACAGCCGATAGCGGGCGCTGATATCTTACAGCGCGCTTGATTTCTCTCGCGAAGTTCTCGTTTAGATATCTCCGGTTGTAGACTTCGGTAAGTGGATCTGTAACGGAAAGGATTTCGATCTCTTCGAGGGCTTGGTTGAGAGATCTTTCCAGTTCCAAAATGCGAATACCGGTGTTGAGACGGGCAATAAGTTCCGGGGGATCAAATGGCTTGGTCAAGTAATCATCTGCGCCCGCTTCCAGCCCGGCAATGATGTCTTGCTTTGAACCCCTGCTGGTCAGCAGAATTATGAATACATATGATGAAGAGTGCCTCTCCCTAATCGCTTGGCACAGCTCGAGACCGTTCATTTCCGGCATATTCCAGTCTGTCAGAACAATTGGGAAAAATTCATTTTTGTAGCTGTCCAATGCCTTGCGCCCGTTCTCGACGGAAACGACTCGATGGCCCTCCGTTGTGAGAGCCTTTGCAAGCATACGCCTCGAGATATGATCATCTTCAACGATCAATACCGAAAAAGTGTTCTTCATTTTCAGTCCTGATTTCCATAAAAGATCGTTATCTATGTCTGGGTTGCCCTGTTAGCCCGGAGAAAAATAAGTGGGCAGAGATCCGGCAACTGCAATAGATAAGAAATATCCTTTCCCGCGTGGATTAAGTGACAGTCTAAATTGCTCATCGGAATCAGTGGCAACCCAACATATTGAGACGGCAATGAAGCCGAAACAACGTTCTTGCGATAACCAAATTGGGCTTTAAAGTCAATAGATATTTCTTGCAGTCGAATTGGTATGTTAGGATATTGGGAGTGGCGACTGGTGCGAGAGTCAATTAAAAAGGCCATTCCCATAATACTTAATTCGGTTTCAACCGACTAACGAAACAGCGTCTTACCGGCGGTGGTCGTCTAGTTGCTCTCAAGGCAATCTTTGGTCAGATGCATGTCGAATGTCACCGGATAGCAGCCGTCAAAGCAGGCTTTGCAAAAATTTTCTTCCGGACGTTTAAACTCGGTGGCTTTTAGTAGGCCGTCGATGCTGAGATAGTAGAGGGAGTCAAGTCCTAAATAATCCCTTAACTCTTCAACCGTTTTGCGGGATGCAATCAACTCTCCTCTGGTTGAAAAATCGATGCCGTAATGGCAGGGAAACCGATGCGGGGGACCACTCACGCGCATATGCACCTTTCTTACGCCAAGCTCCCGCAGTGCTTTAACCCGTGTTCGGACGGTCGTACCCCGAATGATCGAATCTTCAATGATGATAATATCTTTTCCTTTTAGAAGCTTTTTAACAGGATTGAGTTTGATACGGACGCTAAAATCCCGCATACTCTGGGTCGGCTGGATAAAAGTTCTGCCCACATAATGGTTGCGGATCATACCCATCTCAAAGGGTATGCCGGATGCTTCCGAGTAGCCCAACGCGGCATAGGTTCCCGAATCGGGAAACGGCATCACAAAGTCGGCTTCAACGGGAGCCTCTTCGGCCAGACGCCTGCCATGAGCTTTGCGGGTCAGATAGACATTCTGACCATAAAAAGTGCTGTCCGGTCTGGCAAAATAGATAAATTCAAAAATGCAGAACGCCCGCCGGGTTGCAGGCGACGTTTTGATGCTTTTAATGCCATCGGGTCCGATAATGACAATTTCTCCGGGATCGAGTTCACGCACAAATTCAGCCTCTACAAGATCAAAGGCGCAGGTTTCGGATGCCAGCACGTAATTGCCGTTCAACTTTCCCAGACACAACGGTCTGAACCCATATGGATCCTTAATTCCGACAATTTCCCCCAGACTCGTCAACATTACGAATGAAAATGCGCCCTGCAATCTGGAGACGGAATTTACCAAGGCTTGTTCAAATCCGTGTTCCAGGTTTTTCACAAAAAGATGCAAAAATATTTCGCTGTCCATTGTGGTCTGGAAAATAGAGCCGGATTCTTCGAGCTCATCTTTCAAAGTATGAGCATTGACAATATTTCCATTGTGGGCCACGGCATAGGATTTTTTGCGGTGACGAACCAGAAACGGCTGGGCGTTGGTCAGCACGGAGCTGCCCGTGGTGGAGTAGCGCACATGACCGACGGCGCTGCGCCCCTCCAGTAACTTCAAGTGGCTCATGTCGAAAACATCGGATACCAGTCCCATGCCTTTATGCTCAATTATCGTATCCCCACGGATCGTTGCAATTCCGGCACTCTCCTGGCCCCGATGCTGCAAGGCATACAGGCCGAAATAGGTTAGGGGCGCTGCTTCAGGATGATCGCAAATTCCAAAAATACCACAAGATTCGCGCGGTTTATCAAAATCAGACATTTAGGGTAGGCTCCTATTCCAGACCTCGAAATTTACTATGAAAATAGCTCGTTTCCTAGGACATTATCGGGCTTGATGAAACTTTCTCCGAGCATGGTTTTCAGGTTTCGGGTTTCAGTGTTCAGGTTTCAGGGACAATCTTTCCGAGGCCTCGTATTAAACTACACCAAAATGGCACGGTTTCTTGACGATTAAACTGGTCGCTTTTCAGGCCGGCGGTTGGGCTGACACCTGAAACCCGAAACCTGAAACCAATTAAACGGGCTGCGAATCTATCAACAGCAAAATTGAAATATTAATTTGGAACCGAGTCGCTAGTCCCTTTAAATACCAATCAATCAAGCGGTGTATTTTCCACTAAATCCCAAACCCCACACGGGCAAGCCCCGGCGCAAAACCCGCATCCGATGCACAGGTCTTCATCCACCACATATTCATAGGCGTCGTCGTCCAGCCCTTTTCTGCTGATGGCATGTTGCGGGCAAACCGACACGCAAATCCCGCAGTCCCGACATGCGCCGCAGGATGAGCACTGGGACCCGCAGTGATCCAGGTCCGAGTATTCCGTCACTCTGGGATCAAAATATTCCAGCGTTATACGATTACGGTTGATCATTTCGCGTTTTTGTACCAGTGGCGGTTTGTCTTCCAGTATGTCACAGATTGTCTGTGCTACGATTCGACCGGATCCGATGGCATCGGTCAGAAGTCCGGGTCGAACCACATCACCGATGGCAAATATTTTAGGATCGGTGGTCAGAAAATGATCATTGACTTTAACGAATCCATCCGCAATCTCGATGTCATCAGGAAGAAATTCGAGATCCGGCATGTCGCCGATGGAAATAATTACTGTGTCGGCGGGAATCTCTTCACCGGATGCCAAAATGACTGTGTTGCCGGTAATCTCTTTGGTGAAAACCGGCCATTTGAATTCGGCACCAATCGTCTCTGCGGCCTCTCTTTCCTTACCAAAAGACGCCGGCTCCTGTACATCCAGCAATGTGATGTTTTCGGCACCGAGTCGATGCGCCTCGGCGGCCGCATCGCAACCGACATTACCGGCGCCGATGACCACGACATGCTTGCCGACTTTTGTTTTGTTTTCTTTGGCCTTTTCAAGAAAATCAAGCGCCGTCACCGCCCGCTCGTTACCCGGTATCGACAATGTTCTGGGCTTTTGGGCGCCCGTTGCAATCACTACAAAGTCAAAATCTTCTCGAAGCTGTTGGACGTTTTCCTGCATGAGGGGCTGCTGAAGGTGTACATGCGGCAGAACCTCCTTGACCCGCTCGAGTTCGGTTGTAATCACCTCGGACGGGATACGACTTTCGGGAATAACGCGGGTAAATTTGCCGCCGATGTCTTTCGCCACTTCATAAATGACAACCTGGTGCCCTTTTTGCCGCAGCTGCCATCCGACAGATATCCCGGCAGGTCCGCCGCCGATAATGGCAATTTTCTTATCCGATTCAGGCGGTAGTTCCGGCAATTTTGCTTTGATGCTCGCCCGGCCAAGCTGAGTGACATCCACGGGTGCCAAGGCAGAGGATTGGCGGGTGCATGACTGCATACATAAATTAGGGCACAGATAACCACACACGGATGCGGGAAACGGCGTATAGGCCAGCGCTAGATCGACCGCCTCATCGATGCGGCCGTCGCGAACCAATTGCCAGCGCTGCTGCACAGGAATTCCTGTCGGACAGGTGGCCTCACAGGGTGCGGCATATTTGCGATTTTCCCAGCTCGGAACAAAACGCCGCAACTGATTGGTAGTAATCAATGGGATGGGACTGCGATTCAGCTGCGTGAGGTCACCGATCAGACCGCCCTGGCCGAGCTCTCTCTCCCACACTCCGGTGTAAAACGAATGGATGGATTTCATCGGCCGCTGGATTTTATCCTGAGGCGTACGCGCAACGAGCAGCTGCCAATGACTTCTATCTGAAAACACTTTATCCAGTTCGGTTCGACCGATGTGATCCAAAAAGATATGGAGATTTTTGTTCAACCAGTCCCATTCTTCATCCCCGATGGAACTCAGCTTGGCATCCCGCTGACTATAGCCTCTGTGAGGGCCATGAAAAAACACCTTCCCGCCGACCATGCCCACAAATGGGCGGTGACCAAGAATATTATCGGGAATTTGGGCCTCATAGCCACAAATCACAGCAACACCACCCGCCATAAACTCACCGAAATAGTCCCCGGCTGAACCCAGCACCCAGAGCTCGGGGGGATCAAATCGTGGATTGTGTTTGGTCATGGTCATGCCCCGGGCACCGATATTACCGGCAACGTAAATTTTACCCTGGGCCATGGCATTGGCGGTTCCGTTGCCGGCATTGCCATGAACCACGATTCGGGCTCCGGCATTGAGCCACCCCACATCATCGGAGGTCGGTCCGAGAATTTCAATCAGGGTGTTGGGAAATCCCATGGAACCAACGCGTTGCCCGGGCTGACCTGATATCTTTATGTGCACCTTTTCCCGGCCGGCCTGCCAGAGCCGGCCGCCGATTCCGTGCTGACCGTAAGCATTGATCTGCAGGCGGCGGTGTCCTTGGGCTACCGCTGACTGCACTTGCTCTTCTAAAAGCCGTGAATCAACCCGTTCACCGTTAATTCTGCCGGAAATCACATGATAGGATGAAATGCGGCTCAAATTTAGCTCAGACATTGATTTTCTCCAAATCGCATTCGTTTGGATGATTATAATCGTTAGGTTCGTTAGGATCGTTTCGATGGTTCAGTTCGTTTGGATTGCGGGTTGATTAAGATGACTATGTTGACTGAGTTTATTGGGTTTGCCGAGTTTTTAATCAGCTAGTCAACCACTCAACCTAATCAACCAATATCTTTGTCCTTCAACGCATGCCCTATGCTCTCTGCTTCAACATTCCGAATTCCCCATTCCACATTCCCCATTCTAACACCTCTGTCCTCTGTTCTCTGTTCTCTGTCCTCTGTAATCTGCCCTCTGTCCTCTGACATCTGTCAATCCTACACCACATATTTTATACTTAGCCTTTCAGCCGCATCATAATCGTCGATCCCCAGCGCATCGGACATACCGATAGGCAGTGAGGTGGAACGCCCCAAAGGCGCCACAATTTTTTTCAATTCGGTGTCAAAGCTCAAGAAGACATCCACCAGGCGCTGGGCCACATCTTCGACATTCAGCCGCCGGTACAAACGGGGATCCTGAGAGGTAATCCCTTTCGGACACAACCCGATGTTGCAGATGTTGCAGCGATCCGATTCGGAGCCCAGGCATCCGGCCGCGGCCTGCATGATATATTTGCCGACCTGGACACCGCTGGCACCCAGCATGATGAGCGCTGCGGCGTTGGCCGCCAGATTGCCGTTTTTGCCGATACCCCCACCTGCAAAAATCGGGACCTGGTTCTGCATACCCAGTTTAACGAGATTCAAATAGCCGTCGCGAATATTACTGGCGATGGGATGACCCATGTGATTCATGGAAACATTATAAGCTGCACCCGTACCGCCGTCTTCACCATCGATGGCAAGACCGGCGGCATAGGGATTGCGGGTGAGATTATTCAAAACTGCCAGAGCGGTTGAAGTGCCTGAAATTTTTGGATATACCGGTACTCGAAAGCCCCAGGCCATGTACATGGATTGCGTCATTTTAGCCACTGCTTCTTCAATGGAATACTTGGTCTGGTGGGTGGGTGGGCTCGGCAGACTGACACCTGTCGGCACTCCCCGGATGGCAGCGATCAGGCTGTTGACCTTGTACCACATCAGCAGACCGCCGTCCCCGGGCTTGGCTCCCTGTCCATACTTGATTTCAACGGCACACGGATCTTCTTTCATCTCCGGGAGTGCATGAATAATTTCATCCCAGCCGAAGTAGCCACTGGCAATCTGAAGAATCACATATCTTAAAAATCGCGAACGTAATAATCTGGGCGGACAGCCACCTTCTCCGGTACTGATGCGCACCGGCATACCCAATTCCTCGTTGAGATACGCCACTCCCATCTGAAGTCCTTCCCACATGTTGGGCGATAAGGCGCCGAAAGACATGCCACCGATGATCAACGGATATATTTCCCGGACAGGAGGGATCCAGCCATTGGTTTGCAGGAATTTCAGGTTCTCTTCCGGGGGCAGCACTCGCCCTAAAAGGGTGCGCAGCTCAAATTCATGACGTCCCGCATCCAGTGCAGGGTCGGTCAGCATCGATATGCGGATAAATTTTATGCGGTCCAAAATGCCCCCGGCAACATTGCGGCGTCCGCCGCGTCTGCGGGGCTGTCCGCCGCGATCGATCTGAAATTTCAATTTGTCCGCTTCATCGCTGCGGCAGGGGGTAATGGCATCATTGGGACAAACCATATTGCACATGGCACAACCGACGCAATTGTAAGCCGGATCCGTTTTTTGCCGAATCCCATAGTAGGCTTTGTAGACACTGGCGGGAGTTTCTAAAAAACCTATGGGCGGCTTCACGGTTCGTTTACGAAACACCCCGAGTTCAATGGCATTCACGGGGCATACGGCCGTGCATTTTCCACACAGAGTGCATTTTTCTTTGTCCCACAGAATCTGCCACGGCAAATCTTTAACACTTAAAGTTGAAGGGGTAATGGGTCGTTCTGACTGCATATTCTAGCCTCTTGGCGATCCGGACCGACAATGGCAGTATCCAGATGCATGGGTTGAAAATCTTTGTGCTTATCTCGTTGGGGTATGGCGGCATCCAGACCACATATTTCCGAAGAAAATGCGTACATACCGGGTTTACCACCGACAACTCCGGGCCGGAGCTTCTTGCGATCCTGTACCATAAACAGGCTGTGATCCGGCAGGCAGCCGATAACGCAGTTGGGCCCGTCTATGATCAGCTGCCGGCAGGTTTGCTTCAGGTTCTTCAAAAATACTGCGTCCGGGTGATTGACAATATCGTCCTGCTGAAGCGGTGTGATGACATGCTTGTAAGTCTCCAGATTCAGACCCAGCTGCACTATGGTGTAATGCAGGATATGGCTGAAAACCTCCGAGTCGGATTCATATCCGATGTACCCGGGATAGCCACGCGACTCCAGGTAGGCCTTGATGGGCAAAAAGGCCGTGTTTTCGCCATTGGTCATGGTGGAGTACCCTTGGATGAAAAAGGGATGGCAGGCGTAAAGGGTAATTCCGTAGTTGGTATTCTGCCGGCCCTGGGCCATGATTACCCGGGCATTCAGTTCCTTGCGATCGAGTTTCAAATGATTGGTCACTAGCAGGGGATCTCCGATCTCCTTGATCATGATTACATCGGGCCAGAAAGAAAAAACAATCATATCCTGCTTTTCCTCACCCATGGCCCGGAGTTGCAGCCGGATCGGCAGCAAGCGCTGCATTCGTTCCTGGTCGCTTAGATCATCCCATTCTTCCGGATATTCGTAGGCCCGGATCAAGTATACATCCCGCTTCGGGATCCCGGGCGGTGGCGTTTTCGGCACTTTAATTGTGATTTTATATTTTGTCATAAAACCGAGGTCCATCATGAAAGAATCCAGACGCCTTAATCCTTTTTCCGAGAAAATTCCGGACAATATGGGCGCGTTTTTCATATCCTCAAACGGTCCGGCCAGGTCCCGCAGGAAAAGACCCACACCGGAACAATCATGACCTTCCCGCATGACATTTAAGGCCTCAACGGCAACCATGGGAGACAACGGTTCTTTGCTGGTTATGGCAAACAAGCGGCACATTTTTTTTAATCTCCTTTTGTCAACTGAATATCGGATAAAATTTCGGCCGGGTATTCCCGCAATCGTCTTGGTCAATATCCTTTGGTCAGTGATGATTAGAGGTGATGGGCTACCCACCGAAATAATAAGGCTGGAATAATGCGAGACGGGAGTACTGAAATGCTCGTGTATTGGAGTTGGAGTGCAGGAAATTTTTCCAATACGCCAAGGTTGCCTTTTTCGTTGATTACGGACTTATGCCGCATTCACAGTGTGTTTTGAAACCACCACTCAATTATCTTAGTCAAAAACGTCCGTAACTTTAATTGGAAATGGTTTTAATGTCAATTTAAAATTGCATAATAGTG
>CALZJV010000081.1:0-676 GCA_945787595.1 uncultured Desulfobacterales bacterium
CATCGGGCTGTATCCGGAATTTGCCTGGTGCTGGCCGGTGAACAGAAGGATCATTTACAACCGCGCCTCGGTGGATCTTAAAGGCCAGCCGTGGGATAAAGAACATCCGGTCATTCAATTCGCCGGCAATACCGCTGACGGCAAGTATACTTCAAGCAAATGGGTCGGTGATGTGCCCGACGGCGGCTGGTATCCCATGCAAAACCCGGACGGTTCCATGCGCAAAGATACCAAGTTCGCATTTATCATGCGCAAGCACGGACACGGCCAGATTTTTGGTCCCGGTCGGGCCGACGGCCCATTCCCGGAACACTATGAACCGCTGGAGTGTCCGATTGAAAAGAATCTGATGAACGCGCAGCGCATCAATCCGGTTGCACCGATTTACGATACCAAGGCGGATGAATGGGCCTCCTGTGATCCCAGATATCCCTATGTGGCCACAACCTACCGGGTGGTGGAACACTGGCAGACCGGTGTCATGACCCGCTGGCAGCCATGGCTGCTGGAGATGCAGCCCCAGGTTTTCGTGGAAATGAGCGAAGAGCTGGGCCAATTAAAAGGAATCAAAAACGGAGAGCGCGTCAAGGTGTCTTCACCGCGGGGTGCGCTCGAGGCCACGGCTATCGTGACCAAGCGGCTGCAACCCTTTAAAATCGGCGGGGCCATGGTTCAC
>CALZJV010000081.1:690-27431 GCA_945787595.1 uncultured Desulfobacterales bacterium
GCCCACCAACGGTTTGGAGGAGAGCGCCAATCTGCTCACACCGGCAACCGGTGACCCCAACACCCGAATTCCGGAAACCAAGGCTTTTATGGTTAATGTTGCTAAAACATAGAAGGAGGTGATCGCGATGAGTAAATCCTTTTTAGTAGATACGACCCTGTGCACGGCCTGCCGGGGATGTCAGGTAGCCTGCAAACAATGGCATGATCTGCCGGCCGAAGAAACCGTCAATCGAGGATCATACCAGAATCCCGCCGATCTCTCCTTCGATACCTATAAACTGGTGCGCATGAACGAAGAGATTATCGACGGTAAACTGAGATGGCTCTTCTTTCCGGATCAATGC
Organism: uncultured Desulfobacterales bacterium; assembly: GCA_945787595.1. The sequence continues at coordinate 1,037 of CALZJV010000081.1, forward strand.
CGGCACTGCATTGAGGCTCCCTGTGAAGCAACCGCCGGCGAACCGACAGCCATCTTCACCGAGGCGGCAAGCGGTGCTGTGATTTACACGGCCAACACCCGCCAGCTGGATTCCGCCGAAATCAGCGAATCCTGTCCCTATGACATTCCGCGTAAGGCTGAAGACGGCACCCTGGCCAAATGTGATATGTGCAGCGACCGGGTGGAAAACGGCCTGCAGCCGGCCTGTGTCAAGGTGTGTCCGACGGGCGCCATGAATTTCGGCGACCGAGCTGAAATTTTGGATCTGGCCCAAAAACATCTGGCGCTGGCCCAAAAGAAATATCCCAACGCCAGGCTGCTGGATCCCGATGATGTCAGAACGATTTACCTGGTTGGTTTTGATCCAAACCTTTACCATGAAAGTGCGGTAGCCTCCGTCAACGCTTTCGGTATTTCCCGGCAGGCAGCCCTTAGAAAAATGTTCCGCCCGTTTAGCGGCATAGTCTCACTCAGAGGCTGATTTATACAAAACCGCACATTCCATCTGAAAGGGGAGAAGGTGCATTCTTTCTCCCCTTTTTTATATTCTCAAGATGTGATATCAGAGGACAGAATACAGAGGACAGATATTGGAATTTGGAAGTGGGAATGCGGAATTCGGAATGATAAAGCAGAGGGCATGGGGCAGAGCGCATAGCGCTTTAAAGACTGATTTATAGTAAACTTGTTATCTAGCTCCATGGGCTTTGCCTTTTTCCGGCTTCCGAATTCCGCATTCTTTTTTCCGACTTCCGCATTCCGACTTCCGAATTCTTCTATATGCTCTATGCCCTTTTTGCCCTCAATCCGAAATCCGTAACTCGAAACACTAAATAACAACAGAGGAAAGCAGATGACTTTCAATTTAGCCCTCACATCCGATCAGGTAAAAATTGCGGTTGAAGCCATAAAAATATACAGACCGGTATATGCCGAGATCCTTGATTTTTACGGCAGAATCTTTGACGCCCAGGAATTGAGTAAAGGCCGCATCCAAATACAACCACTGCAAATTTCGCCAGAGATGCGCACTGTTAAGGCGCGCGAAAAATTTTCCCTCATCGAAATCAAAGAATTTCTTTTTGACGATATTGAAGCCGGCAGACTTTTTTTCTTCATCTGCAATCTTGCAAAAGAGGCCAACTCCAAGCTGGCGGCCGATGCCGAAACCATCCTGAAAGCGACGGATAAAGTCATAAAACCCGGCGAACTGTTTTCAGGTCTACTGAACGGTGACGACGCCACGTATCAAAAAATTGCCGCCGAACTGGATATCGCCGACACCACCCTTGGTTTTATTTCCTACAACAGCCTAAAGCCGTCGCTAGCGGTGTGCGCCGATCAACTTTCATCCTATTTAAATACGGAAGAACCTTGGCTGAAGGGTTATTGCCCAATTTGCGGAAGCCCGCCGGTACTTTCGATACTCAAAGATGGGGGCGATCGATCATTAATCTGCAGTTTTTGCTGGCACCCATGGTCCGTCAAGAGAGTATTTTGCCCGTTTTGTGAAAACCGTGACGGCAAAAGCCTGCATTATTTTTACAATGAAGAAGAAAATGAGTTTAGGGTCGATCTGTGTGACAACTGCAAAAAATATCTCAAAGCCCTTGACTCTCGAGAAACAGAACGTATGATATATCCGCCGCTGGAACAGATTACATCCCTGCATCTGGATTACAAAGCAAAAGAAATGGGGTATGAAAGCGGGCTACAGTTCTCTAGGCCGGTATAGCCGGAAGCTGGTGTGAAGTCCCGCTGATTTGCAGTTCGTTTTTATATTTTTAACCACGAAATACACGAAACATCTGTAGAGTAAAGATCCGGGTCCAGAGGGCCCGGCTTTGGTCCACCCCTGAGGGGTGATATGGGTGATTACATTTGCCAGCAGTGTTCAGGTGTCGGGTGTCAGNNAAACCTGACACCTGAAACCTTGAACAGATTTGATCTATGGCAGAGCCGATCACCTCTGACCTGGCCCTGAGGACCAGGTTTTCGATTTTGAATAAAATTTGAATTTTTAGTGTCTTTCGTGCTTTTCGTGGTGGAATTATTTCGAAACCCGATTTTTGCAATCGACTCGGCTGAGCTCGTCGCAGGCCGAAAAGATTCAACATATTCGACTTTAAAATTTTTTACTTGTGAGAGCGGCTTTCAGCCGCGATAAATGCTAAAAATGAACCGGATCTCATATTATCTGGCACTGCTGTTATGCATAACAACTGGTGTCATTATCACACAATTTGCAGCCGCTGCAAATTTGAACGCGGCAGATGATGAGGTTGTATCGGTCACAACAGCCTGGCCGGTGGATCGTGCACGTCCCGGTGATTCGATCATGCTGGCAATTGTGGCCGATATCAAAGAAGGATACCACATCAATGCTGATGCGCGCCAGGTCAAAGCGTTTGAAGATTTCAAACCTTATCCCACAAAAGTGACGGTTGTCGACGCCACTCCGGGGATAATCATGGAGCTCCCCCGCTACCCCCCGGCCGTGCCGATTAAAGTGCAGTATGCTGCCAGGGATTTGATGTCCTTTGAAAAAAAAACCGTCATTTATCTGCCGATCAATCTGGCAGAGACGCTCAAGCCGGGGAATCTGGCACTCAAGCTGGAATTTGGATACCAGGCCTGCGCTGCCAATTACTGCCTGTTTCCCAAAAAAGTCAAGCTTGAAGAATCACTTGCGGTCGTCGAAACCGGCACGGCTGTATCAAAAATCAACCGTGAATTGTTTGCAAGCGATGACGCCGGCCCCGCGACCGGGCTCTCCCGGAGTGTTCAATTTGATCTTTTCGGCTGGTCCTTTTCGATAGACATTTCCTCTGGGTTCGGTCTGATTCTGCTGGTTCTCACCGCCGCACTGGGCGGTATGCTGCTCAACTTCACACCATGCGTTTTGCCGCTCATCCCCATTAAAATCATCGGCCTGTCACACGTGGCAAAAAACCGCCAACAGTGCTTTATGCTGGGACTGGCAATGTTTCTGGGGGTACTGGTATTCTGGATAGTATTAGGGACCATGATCGCCCTGGTCAGCGATTTCAGTGCCACCAATCAGCTGTTCCAGTATCCCTTTTTTACAATAGGGGTTGGACTCATTATTGGCGTCATGGCTACCGGAATGTTCGGTTTTTTTTTCATGCGACTGCCCAATTTCATTTATATGATTAACCCGGAAAATAATACGCTTCATGGCTCTTTTGGTTTGGGGATCCTTGCGGCCATCCTGTCGACACCCTGCACTGCACCCTTTATGGGGGCAGCGGCGGCCTGGGCTTCGACACAAGCAGCGACGACCACGCTGACCACTTTTGCCGCCATCGGCAGCGGAATGGCCCTGCCCTACCTAGTGCTTTCGGCCTCACCGGCTTTGGTCCGGAAAATGCCGAAAACGGGACCTGCCAGTGTGTTGATTAAGCAAGTCATGGGGCTGTTCATGCTGGCGGCGGCGGCTTATTTTATCGGGGTTGGTCTTGTGTCGCTTTTTTCTACCCCGCCAATGCCTTCAAGCAAAATATACTGGTGGCCGGTGATGTTTTTTAGCATTGCTGCCGGCGGCTGGCTGGCTTATCGTACCTTTCAGATCACATCTAATGCTAAGTTAAAAGCGGTATTTGCCGGCATTGGCGTGATGGTAGTTACCCTTTCGGCCTGGGGAGCTGTGCGGCTGACCGATCGGGGACCGGTTGATTGGGTATATTACACCCCTCAACACTTTGAAACAGCGACCGGCGATCGCAAAATCATTGTATTGGTTTTCACCGCAGAATGGTGTCTGAACTGCAAAGCGCTCGAACAGGGAGTTTTAACAAATCCAAAGATTGTAGAACTACTTGCCCGTGAAGACATTGTGCCGATGAAAGTGGATATCACCGGCAACAACCCCGCGGGAAAGGCAAAACTCAGAGAGGTCGGCAATTTGACCATCCCGCTTCTGATAATCTTTACTCCGAATGGCAAGCAAGGGTTTAAAAGCGACTTTTATACGGTCGGCCAGGTTTACGATGCGATAACTAACGCTTTAAATAGCTCCCGGTTATAAAATTGACAAATACTCTGCAATTTCAGATAATGCACTAGAATAAACTACATGAGGGGAAACTCATTTAACTGTTTCGCATCCTTCCTGGGTACTTTTCAGAGGGATCAGTAATGACCAGCACCAAAATTTTAGAACGCAAGTTTGGCACACTCGCAATCCAGAGTGGCTTTGCCACCAAAGACCAGATCAATCTGGCGCTCAAGGTACAAAAACGTATGGCTGCCGACGGCGAACCCAGGTTTCTTGGCGATATCCTGGTCCAGGCCGGAGCAATATCCGAAAAACAAAGAGATGCGGTCCTCGAGAGCCAAAAGGAGCTAAAGGATAAGCTGGCAAAAACCGACAAAGCTGAAGAAGACCAAAAGGAGGTGGGGCTAGAAAGTGTTAGAAAGATACAAAATGACTTAGGCTATAATCTGACCGTTACTGGGGACAAGATGGCTGCCTACCTTTGCCCCCAACAGGAGCCTGCTCCCGAGTTGGGTCTGGATTCAATTAAAGGCCTTCTTGAAATGGAAAAAATTGTATTCGGCCTCGTTGACGATGCACAAATTATTGATTACCTCGCTTCCAAGCCTTCCATGGAAGCGCCCTGGAAAATTGCACAGGGCAAACCAGTCAAGCCGGGGCGGCCACCGAAGATAAAATATCACTTTGAAACCGATCCGCTCAAAGCAGGTAAGATCGATAAATCCGGAGCGATTGATTTCAAGAACAGAGGAGAAATTCCCCAGGTCGAGGAAAAAGAAATTATCGCGGAAATTATTCCAGCCACAGAGGGGGTGCCGGGGGAGGATATTTATGGCTACCCGATAACGCCTCCTCCATATGATGAGATCCCTATTTCAAGCGGAAAAGGTGTTCAGAGGGCCGAAGAAGATCCTCTGAAATTTGTTGCTCAAAGGAAAGGACGTCCCGAGGTCCTGGATGACGGCACGCTCTGTGTCTCCGACGTTCTATCAATTCCCGGGGACATTGGTATTGAGACCGGCCACGTCGAATTTGACGGCCATATTGAGGTCGCCGGCAGTGTACAGGAAGGATACCGTGTAAAAGGTAAAACTCTGACGGCCGATGAAATTCTTCAGGCGGATGTCAGAATAAGTGGGGATATCGTTGTCTCGAAGGGCATCATCGGTGCAACTATCCTGACCGATGGTACTATCAAGGCAAGACATATTCGCGATGCCGTCATTGATTCTTTAGGAGATATCAATGTCGAAACAGAAACATATGAATCCAAAATTGAGACCAATGGCGCATTCAAAATAGGAAGCGGGAAAATACTTTGCTCGAAAGTCTCCGCGATGCGAGGAATTAGCGCCGCCGATATCGGCTCAGATGGATCCTTTCCGTGTAATCTGGTTGTTGGCATCGATAACCGCATGGAAAGTAAAATAGCCCGCATAAATAGTGAAATATCGCAAAAGCAAAAAGAACAAGAGGTGTTGAAAGCTCAAATTACGGAACTCCGCAATGGAGAAGAAGTTCTGGAAGATAGAATCGGCGAATTGGCTCAGGAAGAAGACAAAACGATGGTGAAAGCGCGCTCCCTGAATGCAACGCTGGAAAAACTTAAGCAAGGCAATGACCGTCAAAATATGACTAAAGTTTTGCAGCTCATGAAGCATGTGAATCAAGAGCTCAATCAGGTGAAAGATAAAATGGCAAAGCTTTTGGCGGAACAGGACCAGCTTGAGAACAAGATCCAGGATTACAAGTCACAAATCACAAATTCTGAAGCGCAAATTCAAGAACTGCAGGATGATATCAGCAGTATCGTTGAATTGGCTAAGATGAGAAAAAGCTCCGCGATCGTTAAAGTTTCCGGAACCATTTATGATCGCACCTCGATACAGGGCCCCAAATCATCGTTAATAGTCAAAGGAGCTCTCCAACGAGTAACAATCCAGGAGGTCAAAAAAACGGATGCATCTGCTGAGGAGAAATGGAAGATGGTCGTTTCAGCCCTCAAATAGCATTATTTATTAGGTTGAAATGATAAGAAAAGTGTGAGAATGTATTAGGAGTATTCTGCTCGGTACTGCTTTTTTCTACACCTTAGAGGATTTCACTAACGTTATTTCACAACAACTAAATTGAAAGGGAGAAAAACACAATGACAATTGCTCAGGATCTCAAAGCTCTAAACAAAAACATTCAAGCACTCGGTAAAACCCTGGATAGGCTTTTAAAGGCCGTTGAAAAGGACGAAAAACTAAAAGCGAAACCAACCAAAAGAATCCCTGCAAAAATGGCCCCTGCAAGAAAGGCTCCTGCTAAAAAAGCCCCCGCAAGAAAGAAAACCGCACAACCGACGGCAACCGACAAAATCTTGAAAATTATAAAAGGATCGAAGAAAGGCGTCGATGCGCCGACCCTGATTAAAAAAACTGGATTTGATCAAAAAAAGGTCCGCAACATCCTTTTTAGGACTTACAAACAGGGCAAAATTAAAAGAATAGATAAAGGGATTTATACCGGCGTGTGAAAAACGCTACCCCAATTGAGTCAAACTCAATTCGGAGGTATTTGGTACTAGGTATCAGGTACTGGTGAAGGGAATTTTTCCCGATTTTTATATTTCATTATCCGAAGATATATAAAATTTACGCCGATTTCCGATAACCACCAATATCCAATACCTAGTACCCAATACCCAATACCACTCAATTGAATATCGGAATTAGGGCGATACAATCTGTTTACGCCTGCCAATCAGGGAAGGTGCAGCGTAAATGTCATGAAGCGGGAATTTCTGAAGATTCTGGCTTTCACAGGTGCTTTGAAATCCGTAAAAGCCTTTTTCATGGACGCTTCGTTCTCGATGATCCGTCCCTCGATATCGGCAAAAATATCTCCCGTTTCCAAGCCATCTTTTGCGGCCTGACTCCCCTTGCGTATGCCGGAGATCATAACCCCTCGTTTCGGCGGAAATGACAAATACTCCGATAATTCGGGGGTGAGTTCCTGTATAGCTATACCGTATTCATCCTCGATCTCCGCTTTTTTTACCATGGGCAGGGACATAGTTTCAAATAAGGTTTTGGAGACGAATACAGGCGTATCAAACTTTAATGCCAGAACCAGGGAGTCGCTGGGTCTGGCATCAATCTCAACAAAGCTGCCATCTTTCTTAACTATAATGGTCGCATAAAATACGTTTTCCTTTGCGTGGGTAATCACGATTCGGTGAACCTCGCCATTAAACTCGTTGATGACGCGGGCGAGCAGATCGTGGGTGAGCGGGCGAAAGTGTTTGATCCCCTGCAACTCCGCATAGATGGCACGGGCCTCGGAAGGACCAATCCAGATAAACAGGGCACGCTTCTTATCCGAATCTAAGAGAGTAACCACGGGATTCTGGGTTGTCGGGTCAACAACCAGTTTTTGGATGCTCACTCGGATTAGTTCTTCTTCCCCCAAAACAGCCGAGGCGGATTCCCTAGCCGGTATCTCACCGCAAGAACAGGTCGAGGTGATGAGCCATAGACCAACTAGGGCTGACAATACTTTTATTTTTTTCAGTGTCATTACTTTAGGTTTAAGAATTCCCGAATTTTTTTATCCAGAAATTTTTCAGGTCGTCTACCGTGCAGCCGCTCGATCGTCTCTCCCTGCCTGATAAACAACAGCATCGGGATGGCATTCAATTTAAATTTATCTATTGCCTTTTCGCCGCACCAGTAAACCGGAAATTCAATTTTCAATTTTTTTACAATCGGCTGCATCGCACTGGGTCCTTCAAGGTCGATGCTAATACCGATGATTTGAAAACCCCGGTCTTTATATTTCTTGTGCAGTTTGTTTAAAGCGGGCAGTTCGTCGATGCAGGGTCCGCACCATGCTGCCATGAAGCTTAGCACGAGGCGGGCGTCATCGGCAGATATCAGTTTGTCCAGGGTCGCTTCGTCAATACGTTCTACAACAGCACCGGTTCCGGCCTGGGCGGCAATGCCTGTAAAAAGCACTATTACCAGAACCGCCGGACGGATAATAGTTTTATTAACAAATATCATCATTATTTTTTGTGCATTTTTTCCAAATTAGCGGCACAGTAAGCCAGATCTGGCCGCTTGTTAATATCGTTTACCCGGATATCCCGGATGATGCCTTCTTTATCGATAAAAATAAGCGCTCTTTCGGAAACCCCATCGGAGCGCAAAACGCCGTATTTATCAGCGACCGCTCCATGAGGCCAAAAATCCGATAAAACCGGGAACCACAAGTTACCCATCTGTTGGGTCCAGGCGTAAAGCGTCGGGATGTTGTCTACCGTGATACCAAGCAGAACGGCCTCGTTTTCGTCAAACATTTCTTTGACAATGTTGTATCCCGGCCACTGGTCGGAGCAAACCGGCGTCCAGGCTGCCGGAACAAATGATATCATGACATTTTTCTGACCTTTGTACTTACTCAATGTAATTTTTTCACCGCTAACGGAAGGCAGTGTGAAGTCAGGTGCGGGATCTCCGATTTTTACCTTTAATTTGCTGTCAATGGGCTTGAGTTGCCCCGGGTTATAGATGTTGTCCTTGAAGGCTGCCGAAGCTCCAATAGCAGAGGGTACCAGCAGGGCTGAAATCAAACTTACGTAAATGAAGGCTGCAATTGATATTTTCATGGATATAACCTCCCAATCCGGACACGCCGGAATTGATGATTGAAGATTGAAAATTGAAGATTTGTGGAAGTCGCTTCGCTCCGTCATTTTTGATAGCTTTTATGAAATCGATCCGCGGAGGCGGACCATGAATATTCAATCTTCAATAGAAAATATTCAATCCATACAAGCCCGTAACCCGAACCCCGCGACTCGCAACCCGAAACCCGATACTCGTAACCCGCAACCCGTCTAGTTCAATCCTGAATTCTCTAAAAGCTTACGCAATAAGGTATCAGCATCTCTGCCGCCGCCAAGTTTTGAATAAAAGATGGTGTGAGTACCGTTATTTAGGTTTCTTAACCCAATGAAATAAGGTGTCCTCATTTCACCTAGTCTTTTGTGAATGACAAAATCGCCATCCGGGAAAAGCGGAAACGGGATTTTATAAAATTTTTTAAAGTGAGCGACTTCAAAGGCCGAATTCCCCACACCAATGCCGATCAGCTTGACTTTACCTTTCAACTTACCGTCACTTTCAATTTTTCGGAACATTTCATTTACAGTAGGAGCCTCCTTCTGACAGAACGGTCAGTACATGCTGAAAATTTCAATAATCACCACCTCGGTTTTTATCTCAGGTATAGTGAATGTTTTTTCCCCGGTAAGGCCTAAATACTTCTGAAGATCTGGGTTCTCGGGAACGTTCAGAAGGATTTCGGGTAAAACACCCCCTTCGGCCGGTGGTTTGGTGTCGGCTCCAACAAAACCGGCGGATATAAAAAAACAAATAATCACTGCAATGAAGGATTTTAAAATGAATTTCATAGGCCAGGACCTCCTTTAACATATCTGGAGCCAAAACGACCCAGAGGGGAAATACAAGCAGTAAACAGGCTACGTAAATGGCGAAGGACTAGCCATAGGCTCGGTGTTGACAGCTACAGCTCAATATATGGCAATAAAAGCTGCGGGTCAAACAATTATTTCAACAGAATGACTAACGCACAGAGGACGCGGCATCGAGCACAAGCTAAAGGCATTTTCGACGATCGTTCGATCAAAAAAAAGAACTTTCAAACCATTGGGTTGGGAATCGGTACTTTCAACAATACGCACTACAATTTTTAGTGACCAGAATTGTGAATTGTCATTAAATGAAACCGGTGACTTTCAGCTGACCTACTTGGATGGAGACCCACTGGGAATAAGAACAAACTTGAAAAAGATGCTTGACCAACGCAAGACTTCAGGTCTTAATAGTGTATCCTGGTGGGGCGGCTGTGGTATAGCCATCAAAATTGAAGATCGCTTTGAGCTAGGTGATGGTCCTCAAAGCGGTCAATCTTAATGGTCTTCAAAGGGCTGTGGAATCGTCTGGTTATTTATTAAACAATTCTAAAAAATCGTTTAATAGATTTGAATTAAAAATCAAGAAAAACTTTATTTTTGTGATTTGCCACCGAACTCTAATGTTGCACGCGCCGCATTTCTATCCAGACTGAGGGGGCGGTTGGGTAACTGGCCGTTCTACCTTGATTTTCTTTATTTCTTCAGAAACGCCCTACTGAGGATCTGCCTGTGTGGCGGGTAATTCACATATCAGCTCGCAGGCCAACTGCAAGTCAATCTTGCTCATGTTAAGAACCAGATGATAAATATCCGGCTGATCATAGTTTTCTATACCCAGGATGCGAAACAAAATTTTTCGTTTGCTGTCTTCCTTCTTTACCGCCTCCAGGGCTTTATCCGGTGAAAGATCGTAATGTTTCTGCATAAATTTAACTCGGTCTTTTTGATCTGCTACAATGAGCACATGATAGACGTTTTCCTGGTCTTGCAAAAAATGCTGGCCGCATCTGCCGATCACAACCGCGTTTCCTTCGGCACCAATCTTTTTCATTATCGTCGAGAGTAAATCGATGTATTCATTTTTTTCCATGTATTCTTTGTTGGTGTCAAAAATTGTCTCCACCAGGCTTCTGGGTACAATTCCGGAGATGAAATTCATTAATCGTCCACCGGATTCGTTTTCAATCGCCGCCACTCCTTCTTCAGAAACCTTTGCCCTTTCGGCGATCATTTCGATGATTTCATCATAATAAAAAGCATATCCTAATTTTTCCGCAACCGATTCGCCCAAAGTGATGCCGCCGGCACCAAATTGACGAGAGATTGTAATCACTGCCACGTCAACCTCCTTTACCATACAGACAGCTTTTGGTCGGTGCTCTTTTAAAAAGCACCGTCGACACGCCCTGCCTCCCGGTCAGGTAAAAATTTGTAGGATTTGGTCTGCAGATCGTTTCCGTTAATTCTTATTTTCGACCGGGAAGCCAAAAACCTATTTTGAGATAATCAGTCTGCACATTAGCTTGACCGCTGTATGCAGATCAGTCTTGTTCATGTTGAGGACCATATGGTAATGAACCGGCTGGTCATAATCTTCTTTACCGAATTTACGGTACAGAGCAGTTCTTTTTTTTTCCTCCGTGTTGACTACCCGAGTCGCCTTATTGGTGGAAAGATCATAATGTTCCTCAATGAATTTTATGCGGTGCCCTTTATCAGCCACCAGAAGCACATGAAAGGCATCCTTATTATCTTTTAATATATATTGGCTACCCCTACCAATTATTACAGCGTCTCCTTGATCAGCTAGCTTGCGAATAACCGTGTGCAACAGATCGACATAGATATTTTCATCAATATACCCCCGTTGATCATCCAGAATGCGATCAATCAGGCTTTTGGAAACGAGGCCGGATATCAACCGCTGAAATTTTCCGCCGGCTTCCTTTTCCATGGACTCCACCCAATGCTTTGAAACCTTGGCCTTCTTTGCAACCAGCTGGATGATTTCCTCATCATAAAAATTATAGCTCAATTTTTCAGAAACCATTTTGCCCAAGGTTATGCCGCCAGCCCCGAATTGTCTTGATATTGTAAGAACGGCCATGAATGCCTCCTTAAAATCCCGGATAAATAATTCACGTCTGATCGCTGACTGCTATTCGATACCATATCCTCTATCATGCATCAATGTTTTTTTCATAAATGTTAATATGATCAAAATTATACGGTGAATGAACAAAATTAATTATCGGTTTTGACTTTTCAAAACCAATGAAGAATTTTTTTTCGCGGCTGGAAGTCGCTCCTGTAGAAATTAATGTTAAGTTAATCAAAAGAATTCCTCGTAGCTCTGCTACGGGGTGAAAAACGAGGAAGGGGTTAGTTTGGAAGGGGAAACGACGTGTCCCCTTCCAATATAAAATGGTTTTTAAACCCCTTTGATACCTCGCAGCTCTGCTGCGGGGAGCTTCATTTGGTGTGGTAATGAAAACTCTTACTTTTTACATTTCGCGACTCCAACGACTCGCGGTACCGGAAAATGAAACCGGCTTTTAACTATAAGAAACACCGTGCCTGGGCCGAGCACCTTTCGATTGTGCTGCAATTGGGCCTCACCATGGCAGGTTGCATCTGCTTTTGTTTTTTTATCGGACTTTATCTTGACAGATGGCTGGGCACAAAAGGTATATTGATAGCAATCTTTACCGTTTTAGGCGTTATCGGCGGCGGGATTGTCGCTTATCGTCAAATCCTTGAGGCCACCGCGGGCGATAAAAAAGAAGAAATAAATTAAATCATGGAAGCGATTAGGCAAACCCAGAAGAAGTATTGTTACAAAGCCATGGTCACTGCCATTGCCCTGGGAGGCTTTTTGATTCTGATCGGTCAACAACCTGTCGGGAAAGGATTTATTCTGGGTACCATTTTCAGTGTCATAAATTTTATTTTAATCGGCGAAACGCTTCCCTTCAGACTCGATAAAACCAGGGACAAAACTTTTTTAGTTGCTCTGGGTTCAATTCTTTTCCGATTTGGGGTAATGGCGGTGCCGCTGATACTGGCCGCTAAGTTCGATCAATTTAATCTGTTTGCCGTAATTTTCGGAATCTTTGTAGTCCAGATGGTGATCATTGCCGATCATTTATTAAGCGTGATTGGGTCAACTCGGGGATAACAGGTTTAGAGCGGTTCGAGCATGCAAGAGTTGGGCAAAATACATCAGTTGATCATTTCTTTTATGGGACATGAAATGGCATTTAATCTTGAAGCCATCGCAATGACGTGGATTGTGATTGTCCTGTTGATCGTATTCGGCATTTTTACCCGTCGCAAAAACGGGATACGCCCTCGGCCAATGCAGGTGATGGGTGAGATGTATCTATCAGCCTTTTACCAGCTCACCGAGGATGCTCTGGGCAGGGAGCTGACCAAGACTTACGCCCCCCTGATCAGCGCGCTGTTCATGTTCCTGTTGCTATCGAACTGGCTGGGTATCATTCCCCACCTGCACGAACCGACAAAGGATTTAAACACCCCATTGAGTCTCGGACTCATGGGATTTTTTATCGCCCATTATGCCGGAATTAAATCTAGAGGGTGGAAGATTTACCTTAAGGCATACTTGGAGCCGATTTTTTTCATGATGCCGCTGAATGTGATCGGTGAACTATCCAAGGTGGTTTCAATTTCCTTTCGGCTATTCGGCAATATCATGGGAGGGTCGATCATCATACTGGTCGTATCCCATCTGACCTATAGTATTGTGTTTCCGCCCTTGCTGAATGCGTTTTTCGGGCTTTTCGTGGGTACCATTCAGGCGTTTGTATTTACCATGCTTACACTAGTTTACATTTCGGTGCAGATAAAATAAATGATGACCATTGACATTCCAACGTGGGTAAATCTGGCGGCTTTTTTTGGCGGGGGTCTGGCTATGGGCCTCGGTGCCCTGGGCGCCGCAATTGGTGAAGGATATACGGCCGGCCAGGCCAACTTGGCTCTGTCGCAAAATCCTGAATCTTCCGGTGATATTATAAAAACAATGCTGGTGGGGCAGGCCGTGGCGGAGTCCGCCGCTATCTTTGCCCTGGTGGTTGCTATCTTGCTGCTTTTTTTAAAAGTCCCCAACCCCAGCCTTACCAAGGCGGCCGCCCTTGCCGGGGCCAGCCTGAGTATGGGGCTGGGGGCCATCGGATCAGGCATAGGATCCGGGATGCCCGGCGGTAAGGCCTGCGCGGGGATTGCCGCCAAACCCGAGTTGAGCGGCCGTCTGACAATGAATATGCTCATCGGGTCAGCCGTATGCCAAACCCCTGCGATTTTAGCGATGATTATAGCTTTGATGCTGATGTTCATCGATTTTGGCAGCGATCCCCTGAAAATCGCGGCCCTTGGCAGCGCAGGCCTCGCGATGGGCTTGGGGGCGATCGGTTCTGGTATCGGCTCTGGATATCCCGGCGGCGAGGCCTGTGTGGGGATCGCCAGGCAACCGGAGATGTCGGTGGGATTAACCACCAACATGCTCATCGGATCGGCCGTATGTCAGACACCGGCCATATTTGCCATGGTCGTCGCCCTGATACTGGTGTTTATGGATTTTAGCGGTGCGCCGCTTTATCCCAAATGGGCAGCCTTCTTGGGTGCCGGCATCAGTACCGGATTGGCGGCTATCGGTTCGGGAATAGGTGGAGGAATGGTTGCGGGCAGCAGCTGCGAGGGCATCGCCAGACAACCGGAAACCGTAGGCACTGTTACCACTACCATGCTGGTGGGTCAGGCGGTATCCCAGACGCCTGCCATTTTCGGATTGTTGGTCAGTTTTATTCTGATGTTCAAGGCGTTTCCGGAGTCTACCGCTTTAAGTGCCTCTATGGCGCTGGTGGGCGCCGGCGTCAGTATGGGCTTTGGAGGCATCGGTCCTGGGATTGGCAACGGCATGGTCGCCGAAAGTGCCGTGCGATGGGTGGCGCGCAACATGGAACACGCCGGTGACTTGGTGCGAACGATGCTGGTGGCACAGGCTGTTTCTCAATCCACGGCTATTTATGCCATGGTGGTGAGCTTGGTCCTTATCTTTGTAGTTCAAATTTAAATTGGAAAGGAGACAAAATGGCGATTGAAGGTGTAGATATCGTGAAAGCGGCAGCATTCCTCGGCGCAGGTCTGGCTATGGGACTCGGCGCCATTGGCCCGGGGGTGGGCGAAGGCATGGTTGGAGCAAAGGCATGCGAAGCGATCGGCAGGAATCCTAAAGAAGCAGGCCTGCTGACCAGAACAATGCTTGTGGGGCAGGCGGTTTCAGAGTCTACCGGGATATATTCGCTGGTTATTGCGTTGTTGCTTTTATTCGTAGTTTGATGGCTTCCGCTAGACTCTAACCCGGATCCGCCTAAGGCGGAGAACAAATTGCCACAAAGGCGCCAAGACACCAAGCAAAAACCTTTGATCAATTTTCATCTTTATGTCCTAGTGGCGAAAATGTTTTGCCATCAAATGCGCAAAATTCACAATTAAGACTCTAATGGAAAACAGCTCATGCAGATTGTCAGCAAGATAGCGCTTTTAACCATAAATGAGACGCTGATTGTTCAGATGCTTTCTTTTTTAATCTTTTTGTTCATCATCAATCGTATTATGTTTCGACCCCTGCGCCGCATTTTGACTAAGAGAGAGGATTATCTCAAAAAGATAGACAATGAGATCGTGGATGCCAAAGATGAGCTGGAACGAATGGCCCAGCGGGTCGAGGACCAAGAATCAGCCGTTAAACTTGAGGCGTTTGAGCTAAAAGACAAACTTGAGGAGTCAGGAAACCAGGAGGCTGCCGACATAATTGCCTCTGCCAAAGAAGAGATTGCCGGCTTGAAACAAACCGCCGTCAGACAAATCGATCGTCAGATATCTGATGCAAGAGTCCATCTAAAAAGCGAATCTGAAGCCCTGGTGATGAATATCATGGAAAAGATACTAGATCGGAGGCTGACTCAATGAAAAATGCCTGTAAAGTAGTTTGGCAATTGTGGCCGGCCACCGCGTGTGCTCTGTGCTTTCTTCTGATGGCAACAGAAGTGCTTGCTGCGGAAAATGCAAACAACTGGCGCCCCACCTATGATCTTGTCCTGATGTGGGTGAATTTTGGGATCTTTGCTTTTATCCTCGTTAAATATTCCCGCAAGCCCCTGGTAAATTTTTTAAAAGGGCAAAAAGAAAAAGTTGATCTGAACATAACTCGAATAGAAGAAAAAAAAGAAACAATATCGGCTGAAGTCAGGGTTGCCAACGATGCGCTTGATGAAAGCAAAATGCGCATGCAAAAACTGAAAGAACGGATCGTCCTCCAAGGGGAAAGACGAAAACAGGAGATTATTGAAAATGCGAAGCAGGAAAGCAAAATTTTGATAGAAGGGATCAAGAAGAAAATAGAAAACCAGCTTTTTGAAGCCAAAAAGGCGTATAAATCAGAGCTGGTAGATACGGCCATTTCTTTAGCTATGAAAAGACTTCCGGATGAGATAACCACTGAAGACAACCAGCAATTTACCCATCAATTTCTGACCAGCGCATCCGCAAAACAAGTCAGTTCGCTACGCTCATAATTGGAATAATGGAATTTTGGAATCTTGGAATGATGGGTTTAAGGAAACCAATATTTAAGATACATATGATTTGAATGGTTTTCTTGTTTTAATGGCGCATTTTAGCAGGAAAAACCAGAAAATAGATGCTCGGAGAGCATCATTAATAAAAGTAGATTTAACATTTTTTATAGGATCGTCCATTTTCCGCTTTTCATGTCCAATATTCCAACATTCCACGATTCCATCATTCCATACGGCTTATCAAGAAAATGGTTGTAAAAAAATGTGGCTCCAATAAATTACAGAAATTCCGATACTTAAAACTATGGAAAAGAAAAAAGTAACGATCGAGAAGTTTGTCAAAGATCAGATAAAAAAATGGGAAAGGCATTATCCTGCAAAGGATAAGAAAGAGGAAGCGCGAATTCCCGTAATAACGGTTAGCAAGGAACCTGGTGCCGGCGGAAATATTTTAGCTGAAAAGATCGCTGACCGTCTCGATCTGGATCTTTTCAACCGGGACATCATCGGGGAAATCGCTGAAAGCGCCAAAATCAGCGCTTCGGTGATTGAAACCCTCGAAAAGAAAAGGTTATCGGGTGTTGAAGATTTTATTTCATCACTCATCAACAAACATTATCTGTATCCTGGTTTGTATCTCCAGCACCTTATGAAAGTGGTATGTACGATTGCGGAACACGGGCGGGCTGTTATAGTGGGCCGGGGCGCAAATTTCATTCTTCCGCCGGAAAAAACATTCAGCGTGCGAATGGTGGCTCCTTTAGATGTGAGAATTCAAAATATTGCCCGCCGTTTCGGCGTTTCGACTGAAGAGGCCAAACGCCGTGTCATTCGAAGAGAATCAAGACGCAGTGCTTTTATTCGTCATTCTTTTAATGCGGATATATCCGATCCGATCCATTACGATCTCACAATCAATACCGTAAAATTGAGTATAGAATCTGCGGTGGAAGCAGCCATTGGTGCAGTGATGATTACCTTGGGTGGCACACCCTGAAAAAGAGCAGACAGCCGCTGATTTCATTTTCCGAAAACCTTTGCACCAATTGAAAGAAGATACCCGCCATCTGCCTCGCAACAATTGTCATATCTTCAGTCTAAATTCGGTATTCGCTGCGCCGGACATTAGGATCATTCACCCAACCCTGTGTTGTTAAAAAACAGATTTGTCAAACACGGTCGATGGATATTACAGGTTGAGTTGTTCAGAGTTCAACGTTCAGAGTTAAAAAAGCGAACAAATCTCATATCAAAGAGATCCTGTATTAATCGTGGTTAGGAAGCCCACCCTCCAATTGGTTATAACGGGTATTCCGGATTTTGATCAATATGGTGAGCAAATTCTATCGGTTGTAAACTTTAAACCTTAAACCCTGAACCTGGAACCGATAAGGTAAGACCGTTTCTCTCCAATACGCCGAGGGCTCTCATGTTATCAGAAAACCGAAAAACCATTTCCGCGATTCCGGGCGACACACTGGCGGCAGTATACGAATATTCTATCTGAATATCATCTTCTTCCAGCATTTTAAGCATGACGCTTAATCCACCCGGTTTATCATCGGTTTCAATCATCACGACATCGTTGGCGACCACGGCATATTGGTTGCTCTGCAACAGCGCAATCGCTTTATCCGGATCGGATACGATCATTCTTAATTTGCAGTAGCCGTCGCCGTTGTCCACCAGGCAATGGGCGCGGATATCGACCTCTTTATTGCTTAAAAGAGATATTACCTTCCTCAGGTGTAATGCTGAATTTCCGGTTAATACGGTTAATTGTTTAACGGTCATGACGAACTCCTCCCTCAACCCGGACAAGCCGGAATTGACTATTGACTATTGACTATTGAAGATTTGTGGATGTCGCTCTCCGAGGCGTAGGCGCTACAACCCCCTACGAGCCGGAGGCTTCGCTCTGCTATTTTTATAATCTTTTATTAAAAATGATAGTATTCCATAAATAGTCAATATTCAATCGACAATAGTCAATCATTTCGTGTAAAGTATTTGCATGCGACAAGCCACTCCTTACCGGCTGACACTGCTTGTCTGTCTGGCGGAAATATTCGGCCTGGCATCTATTGCAGTTTTTCCGGCCTTGTTACCGACATTTCTGGCCGAATGGCATTTGAGCCATACTGAGGCGGGCTGGATCAGCGCCGCTTACTATGCCGGCTATATGATTTTGGTGCCGGTGCTGGCCGGCCTCACCGACAGAATAGATGCCCGCAAGGTTATGGGGCTGGGAGCGCTTTTCGGCGCCCTGACCGCCCTCGCTTTTGCGCTGTTGGCCCGCGGGTTTTGGTCGGCGCTGCTACTGCGATTTCTAGCGGGTATCAGCCTGGCCGGAATTTACATGCCCGGGCTCAAGGTGGTCAGCGACCACACGGAAGGAACGCTCCAGTCACGGTTTATCTCGTTTTACACTGCAAGCTTCAGCATCGGCGCCAGCCTGTCCTACCTTCTGGCCGGCGAGATCAATACGCTGGCCGGTTGGCGTTGGGCCTTTGCCGCCTCGGCGGCCGGAGCTGCAGTCGCTCTTATCATCGTCTTTTTGTATGTTCCTCCGGGGAAAATTCGCACCTCAAAAGGGCGGGCACTGATCGCAGATTTCAAAGTCGTCTTCAGATCGCGCTCGTCGATGGCATATGTCCTTGGATACGCCGCCCACATGTGGGAGCTTTTTTCCATGCGCTCTTGGATTGTGGCTTTCCTGGCTTTCAGCATCCAGCTGCAGCCGGTGGGCGCTTTTACCTGGAGCCCAACCCAGATCGCCTTTCTGATCAATCTGATCGGGCTTCCGGCCAGCATCGGCGGCAACGAATTATCCCGCAAATTCGGCCGCCGCAAAGTGGTAACGGTTGTGATGATCGTCTCGGCAGCGCTTGGATCCACCCTGGGTTTTACTGCGCTCTTGCCGTATTTTCTGGTAGCCATTCTGGCGTTTTTATACGGGATAACGGTCACCGGTGATTCAGCATCATTGACCGCCGGCGTTGTGGCCGTTGCACCGGAGGGTTTCAGGGGAACAACCCTGGCCGTTCACTCAACGATCGGCTTCGGCGCGGCCTTTCTCGGCCCCCTGACCGTCGGAGTAGTGCTTGATTTCTTCGGAGGAAACCAATTGGCATGGGCTATGGGCTTCCTGACCATGGCCGCCGGATGCCTTTTGGGGCCGCTCTTTCTATCTCGCCTCAAATCAGAATAGGCTGATGATTGAATATTCAATATTCAATTCCGGCTCGTCCGGCTTAGGGCATATTAAGATACTTGCGGTATAATTGCAAATCATTTATACCTGCAAACACTTGCTAAAGGGGAAAACCATGAATACCATTAATTCAGCAACAAAAATTGCAGTGGTGCAGGCTGCACCGGTTCTTTTCAATCGCCAGGCAACCCTAGATAAAGCATGTCGCTTGATACATGAAGCAGGCAGTAAAGGTGCAAAACTGGTCCTCCTGCCGGAAGCATTCGTCCCGGCTTATCCGAGAGGATTGAGCTTCGGAATGGTTGTCGGCGACCGAAGCCCTGAAGGTCGTTTATTATGGCAGAAGTACTGGGAAAATGCCATAGAAGTACCTGGCCCCGATACGGAAGCTTTAGGAGCCGCCGCCCAAGAGACAGGCACGTATCTGGCCATCGGTGTGATCGAGCGTGACCGCCATTCCAGTCGAGGAACCCTCTACTGTACCTTACTTTATTTCAATCCCAGCGGTAAATTGATGGGCAAACATCGCAAACTGAAACCGACGGGCGCCGAGCGACTCATCTGGGGCGAAGGTGATGGCAGTACCCTGCCGGTATATGAAACTGAAATTGGAAGAATCGGAGGCCTCATTTGTTGGGAAAACTACATGCCTGCGGCCCGCATGGCAATTTACAGCAAAGGGGTTGAAATCTATCTGGCGCCGACAGCCGACTCGCGGGATACATGGCAGGCAACGCTGCAACATATTGCCTGTGAAGGTCGTTGTTTTGTCCTCGGATGTAACCAGTTCGTTAAAAAGGATATGTATCCAAATGATTTGGAAACTTTACACGAACTTGAAAATCAGCCGGATGTAATGTGCCGGGGCGGCAGTGCCGTCGTCTCTCCATTTGGCGAAATTATTGAAGGTCCGCTGTATGATGAAGAGGGAATACTTTATGCAGATTTAGACTTGTCGGAAATTATCAAGGCCAAGGTTGATTTTGACGTCATGGGCCATTACGCCAGGCCTGATATCTTTCAACTCATAATCAATGATAAACCCCTGCGCTCGGTTCGCTATCCCTCCGGAGATGATGCCTGATTGTCAGCGCCTGATTGAAAAATGAGCCAATTTCTGGCCGACCTAATCACCTATTTGTTGTCGGCCATTTATTGGAATCAACAGTATAACGAAAACGTATCAATCCCAAAAGTTCGCCAATTATGAATAAACTCAGAATATTGCAATACCTGTTTTTAATTCGTTCTGAATTTTGACCCCCGGAAAGAGAAATTCGAAACATAGCCGAATCCAGAAGGAAAATTCTTTAAGGACAATATTGCTATGGAGGTTCAAAATGAAGGCTAAAATTACCAATTCTATAAATATAGCCGATAACTTAATTTGGCTTGGCATTGGGTTCGGTGCCCTCTTTTGGATCTTTGAATCCGTCCTCCATGCTTTTATATTCAATGAAGAGAACCTGATCCGACATATATTCACCCCGGATATAAATGAAATCTGGATGCGGGTTTTAATTGTGGCCCTTTTCATTTTATTCAGTATCCGTGCCCAATTTTTTATTAACCGAATCAAGCGGGTTGAGGAAGCGCTCAGAACGAGTGAAAAGGGTCTTGCCACAACGCTCAATGCATTTGGCGATGCGGTCATCACAACCGATGCTGAAGGGCGGATTGTTCACATGAACCCAGTGGCGGAAAATTTGACCGGCCGCAATTTCTCGGAATCAAAGAGGTGGTCGATCAATGAGATATTTAAGATTTTCAATGAGAAAAATCGTAATACAATGGAAAACCCAGCAGTGAGAGTGCTTAGCGAAGACATTGTGGTGAGTCCTGCGAATCACGCGGTCTTGATACCAACCAAGGGTGGCGAGTTGCCGATTGATTACAGTGGGGCTCCAATCAAAAACGACCGAGGCCAAATAATGGGGGCTGTGTTTGTCTTTCGTGAGATTACTGAAAAAAAACAGGCGGAAAAGGCTTTGCGGGAAAGCGAAGAAAAATACCGGTTGCTGGTTGAAAATGCCAGCGATGCCATCTTTATTGTCCAGGACGAACGCATTAAATTCCAAAACCCCAAGGTTGTGGAATTGACGGGCTATTCCGCTGAGGAATTATCCCCGGCTCCGTTTGTCAATTTTATTTGCCCTGAAGATAGAGACATGGTCTTAAAAAGATACAAAAGAAGATTAGCAGGGAAAATAGAGCCTACGACCTATTCCTTCAGAATCATAACCAAGAGCGGTAAACAAATATGGGTTCAGGTTAATGATACCCTGATCAGCTGGAATGACCAGCCTGCCGTCCTAGCTTTTCTGCGGGACATCACGCCGCAAAAAAAGATAGAGGCCCAGCTCCGGCAGTCACAGAAAATGGAGGCCATCGGCACCCTGGCCGGCGGCATTGCCCACGATTTCAACAACATTCTAGCGGCCATTATGGGTTACACCGAGCTTGCCCTAAGCGATATCGAGAAAGAGTCGCTGACTTACAGCAATCTACAGGAAGCGCTTCAGGCCGGCGAACGCGCCATAGACCTGGTCAGGCAAATTCTCACCTTCAGCCGTCATACCGAACAGGAGCGCAAACCGGTTCAGATAAAACGGGTCGTTAGAGAAGCCCTGAAATTGCTGCGGGCATCCATACCCACCACCATAGAAATCCGCCAGGAGTTGCAAAGTGATGCGCTGGTGTTGGCTGATCCGACTCAAATTCATCAGGTCCTGATGAATCTTTGCACCAATTCGGAGCATGCCATGCGGCAACAGGGCGGTGTGCTGACGGTCGAGCTGAAAAATGTTGAACTTGATGCGGGCTTTACCAGCAGCCATCAGGCGCTGAAACCCGGTTCTTATCTCAATTTGACGGTCAGCGACACCGGTTGCGGCATGCCAAGCCATGAGCTGGATCGCATCTTTGACCCGTTTTTTACCACCAAAGTACACGGGGAAGGGACCGGGATGGGGCTTTCGGTTGTGCATGGCATTATAACTAGTTACGGCGGCACCATCGCCGCTTACAGCGAACCGGGGCAAGGCACCACCCTCAAGATCTATTTGCCGGTTATTGAAAGGCAGTTGGCATCGGAAACAATGCCGAGAGCATCGATTCCCACCGGAAATGAACGTATTCTTTTTGTAGATGATGAACCGGCCTTGGCGAATATCAGCAAACAAATCCTTGAATCCCTGGGCTATGACGTTACCACCCGCACCAGCAGCATCGAAGCTCTGGAGCTGTTCAAAGCCCAGCCTGATAGATTTGATCTGGTTATCACGGACATGACCATGCCGAACATGACCGGTGAAAATCTGGCTGTCGAACTCATGCGGATTAAACCGGCCACACCGGTTATTCTCTGCACCGGTTTCAGCACTAAAATAGATAATAAGAAAGCCATGGCCATGGGAATCCGGGCATTTGTTTCTAAGCCGGTACTCAAAAAGGAGATCGCCGAGACAATTCGGAATGTTTTAGACGGCAGCCAAGTGATCACCGATGGCTGACAAGGCTATGGCCCTTTGGATAAAGACCGCTACGATAATCATCAGGTATTTTTGTCAAAGAGCCATGGTAAATACAGTAAATAATTTTAATTTTTTCCAAAAGTAATTTAAGTTAGTGCCGATAACTATTAGAGATTGGAATAGAAGAATGATAATTTTATAAACGATTTGCTCTATCTGGTGTCGTCAATGACTTTTCTAAACAGGATAATTCATGTCTCGAAAATATTTTTGGTTTTCATTACCCTAGTCTTCTGGGGTAGTATTTTCACAGGTACCGCTTTTGCCGATGCCTGTTGTTGTGGAGATAGATGTCCTCATAGTCCTTTAAGCGAGGCTGAAGAAAAGAATGGTTTCCCAAACCACAAACACTGTCCTGAGGGGCACTGTAATTCCTGTGATATTGAAAGAGGCTTAACATATGAGGTAGTGAAACCAACCGGTCCTGACATAAGTGTATATACTTATAGTATTATCGCTTTGTCTTTCTTTTTTAATAGCCATCTTTCGGAGGCAATGTCGGCAGAATTTTATCAGCTCCGCGATTTCCAAGTGGCAAACCGTTTCACTCCGATCTTTCTGCAAAACCTATCTTTTATTTGTTAAACCCATCCTACCGCGCCCAAAATAGGGATTTAGTCTGTTCAGGCGTTTAATCTTCAGAAAGTCCAGTATATTCTGCAACTTTTCTACACCTGACCATCCATACCCTTAATTTTAATTCGGGCTCAATCCTTATATAGCAAGAATATAGCATGATGCATAATTCAAACTAACATCATTAATCTATAACTGCACAAAGGAAATATCATGTCAGAGTCGACGCAAACCATATTCTCAGTATGGCCAAGATGGAAGGCGGTGTAAAGATCCTGCTTGATATTGATACGGTGTTGAGCGCGGAAGATGTTGGCGTTCTGGATAAGATGGCTTAATGGGAGCCGCTTAACTTAATATTATTATAACTATCATATGGAGAACTGGATAATGAATTGGAAAAATCTAACCATCGGCAAAAAAAATGCTGTCGGCTTTGGGATTGTGTTAATCATGCTGGCCGCAGTGGGGTTTATGAGTTTTAGCGGGGTCAGCGGTATTGTCGGCAATGCCGCTCAGGTGATCGCCGGCAACCAATTAAACGGGCTTTTGGCGCAAAAAGAGGTGGACCACCTCAATTGGGCCAACCAGGTCAATGCGCTGTTGACGGACCATAACGTCACCACCCTCGAGGTGCAAACCGATGACCACAAATGCGGTTTCGGCAAATGGCTTTACGGCGAGGGCCGCCAGGAAGCCGAAGTCCTCGTACCCGGCCTGGCACCGCTGCTCAAAGGGATCGAAGCGCCCCATCGTAGATTACATGAGTCGGCCATTGAGATCGGCCGGCAATTTAAACAGGCCGATACCATGCTGCCAACGTTATTGGTAGAACGCGAGATCGACCACTTAAAATGGGCCGCCAAAATCCGCGATGCCTTGATCAACGACCAGGATTCTCTGAAGGTTCAAACCGATCCGACCAAGTGCGCTTTGGGCAAATGGCTGCGCTCTGAACAGGCAACGAAAGCCTATGACCATGGAAATGCGGATTTCAAACGCGAATGGGATGAGATGTTGGAGACGCATAAAAGGCTGCACCATTCGGCCGTTAAAGTGCAAACGGCCTTGGCGGTTTCGCCGCAGGAAGCCAAAACGGTTTTCAAGGTAAATGTCATGCCAGCGCTTAGCGAGACTTTAAAGCACTTGACAGAACTGAAGAAGAAGGCCGAACACGAAGTTGCCGGCATGACCCAAGCCAATGCCGTCTACGCAACGAAGACCTTGCCGGCGCTTGCGGGGACCCGGAAACTCCTGAAAGATATTCGCAGCGAAGCCAAAAAGCACATCATGACCGACGAAGCCATGCTAAGTGCGGCCCAGGGCACCAAGCGCAATGTAAGCATCGTCGGCGGGTCGGCGATTATCGTCGGCATCCTGCTGGCCTTTTTTATCGCTCGGGGGATCAACACCGTGCTGCAAAGAATTTCTGAGCAGATGGATGAAGGCGCCGAGCAGGTCGCCTCCGCGGCGGGCCAGATCTCATCGTCCAGCCAGTCTTTGGCCGAAGGCGCATCCGAGCAGGCCGCATCCATCGAGGAGACCTCTTCCTCATTGGAGGAGATGTCCTCGATGACCAAACAGAATGCCGATAATGCCTCCCAGGCAGACAATCTCATGAAAGAGGCCAATCAGGTCGTGGGTCAGGCCAACCAATCCATGGTCGAATTGACCGGATCGATGCAGGATATCTCCAAGGCCAGCGAAGAGACTTCCAAAATTATCAAGACCATCGATGAGATTGCCTTTCAAACCAATTTGCTGGCGTTAAATGCGGCTGTTGAGGCAGCCAGGGCCGGTGAAGCCGGGGCCGGATTTGCGGTGGTTGCCGATGAAGTCAGAAATCTGGCCATGCGCGCGGCCGAAGCGGCCAAGAACACGGCCGACCTGATCGAAGGCACGGTCAAGAAAATAAATGATGGATCCGAGCTAGTGACGCGTACCAATGAAGCCTTCACACAGGTGGCCGACAGTACCTCCAAGGTAGGCGAACTGGTCGGTGAGATTGCGGCCGCCTCCAATGAACAGGCGCAAGGCATTGAGCAGACCAATACGGCAGTCAGTGAAATGGACAAGGTAGTCCAGTCCAATGCGGCCAATGCCGAAGAAAATGCCAGTGCCTCTGAAGAGATGAACGCCCAGGCCGAGCAAATGATGGCGTTTGTTGGAGACCTGGCGGCCCTGGTGGGTGGCAGCGGTAACGGCGCTAAGAAAGGTTCGACCGCCGCGCTTGAAGCACCCCGAAAGGCAAGTCATGAAGCCCTTGCGGTGGCCGCTCCGCTGAAAAAGTTCCCAAGCAAAACACCGCCCGTTCATCGGACAAAAGAAGTGAATCCTGAGCAGTTGATTCCAATGGGTGATGAGGACTTCAAGGACTTTTAATTTTTTAAATTTGAGCCTGGTGGCAGCTTATGGACTGCCGCCAGGTTTCGGCTATAAATAGTAACAATTCGGCAGAATTTTATCAGCTCCGCGATTTCCAAGTAGCATCTATCTTTCTGCAAAACATAAGAAAGTCCCGTATATTCTGCAACTTTTCAACACCTGACCGTCCAAACCCTGAATTTTAATTTTGGCTCAATCCCTGCGTATTTACTCAGGTTTTTAAACAACATGCCGATAAAGATGATAACCAGGCTTCTGACGAACCCTGTTAAACTCTCGGCATGGCCAAGATGGAAGGCCAAGTCAAGATTCTGCTGGATATAAATAAGGTGTTGAGTGCTGAGGAATATGCCACCTTAGAGAAGGTCGCATAAGTCGATGATCTTTAGCCAACAATAAGTGGTTACTTGTTAAATCAATAATCACCATGATCAATACCAAACAACCTATATGGAGGTAATAAAAATGTTTAAGAATTTGAAATTAGCAACAAAGATGATTTTAGGATTTAGCCTACCGCTGATCATAACGGCCGGTATGGTCATCGGAATTTATGTGATAA
>CALZJV010000082.1 GCA_945787595.1 uncultured Desulfobacterales bacterium
TAATCCCAACTTTTCGGCGGCGCTTTTTATATCGAGCGCCAACACGGCGCATGCGATCACGTATGGTTTTTTTATCAATGTATCTCTCCTGTTATTTTACCAGAATCTTGCATGAAAATTACTGAGAAGTTTGAATAATAATTAATAACAACAAGTTGTGATAATTCTGGCAGTAGGGTAAACTACACCATCAGTAAATAAGGATGATGGTCGATTTTATCTCATTAATTTTCACCCTGCGGGCGAGCCGGAGGCTTTCATCTGCTGCGTTATTAAGGGCTCGGCATAGTAAACTATAGCCTCGCCCTTAAGTGCCTTGCATATGAAAGCCTCAGACTCGTGCAAAATTCAGGGATTAATTCAAAATCCACCGGCCAGGCCTGGTGACTCCGCCATGATATATGCCAAATTTGAAAAGGTTGAATTTTTCAGTATAAAAACCGTATCCTAGTATTGTCAAGGTTTTGTGCGATATTTAAGCAGTTTATTTGATTGCATTTGTATCATTTTCTTGTTTATTATGCCGCTTTAATACCCCATCCACTTGCGACGGGGAGCTTTATTTTGTTAATCCTTCTAAGGCGGCTTTCGTTATGAATACATCCTTTTTGTTTCTCCGCAAAAGGCGAATCCAGGTCAGATAATTCAAATTATGGACATTTTTGTCATTGTTTGATACAGTGGATTCGGTTTTTCGATGATTGCCACTACCAGCATGACCCTCGTCCTGCCACCTGTGGATGTCATACCTGTTGTCCTGGTCCTGGAAATTTTGGCAAGTGCCTGGCTGCTACCCCGGGTGTGGAAACAAATTGACTGGAAGTCATTGTCGTGGCTTTCTGCGGGTGTCCTGATCGGCACCCCTCCCGGCGTGTATTTACTTGCCCATGTTCCCGCAAAACCAATGCGCGCAGGCATCGCTTTTTCGATCATGGTTTTGGTTGTTTTGTTGTGGCGGGGTTTTTATCTTAAGAAGATGCCCGCCAGAACCGGAACGACGGCCACCGGACTGGTTTCTGGCTTGTTAAACGGCAGCGCTGCTATCGGAGGCCCGCCGGTGATTCTCTTTTACTTTTCGTCCCCGGCAGGCGCCACGGTTTCACGGGCCTCCATCATCGCCTATTTCCTGGGAACCGACAGCCTGGCCTGGGTATTGAGCCTGGCCCATGGGCTGGTGACAATTAAGACGGGGATTCTATCCGGCATATTGTGCGCACCCCTTCTTTTGG
Organism: uncultured Desulfobacterales bacterium; assembly: GCA_945787595.1. The sequence continues at coordinate 1,230 of CALZJV010000082.1, forward strand.
GTATTTTTTTAGGGAATCGATTTTTCAGCCATAGCAAGGAGGGTGCGTTTAAGCGGAAGGTTTTAATTTTGCTGATGTTTTTATCTTTGGCGGCTTTATTGCGGACGATATACGGATAAAGAAACCCAATGTTGCATAAATGACCTGGAATCAACTTTTAACTCCACCGGATTTCATTCAATATCGATCCTCCCTCAAAGCCGATTTCATTGCCGTCCCGCTCCCCGGTACGACTTTGAATATCAGGGAAAAGCGATTCCAGGGCACTGGGCTTGGATTGTCGTTAATAAAAAGCCGCGTCGAACTTCATGATGGCAAGATTTGGTTGGAAAGTGACGGCGAAGGCCTTGGAGCGATCTTTAGTTTCACCTTACTAGTTTAGATTCGTGTTTCTAAATTTTAGATATGCCAATCTATAACCGATTGAATTATATTAGCATTGTGTCTTCATAGCCGTAATTCACACCTCTGAGGTAAGCCTAAAATTATGGGTTGGGATGGCTAATTTATACTTTTCATGACGCCACATTATTTTAGATTGGCTGAAGCAATATACCAATTGTGGTTTTGTGGATGTCGAATGCAAATCCACACTTTTGTAGGCTTTTCATTCTCGTGAGTCGTCCATTGAATATTTGAAAGCACAATCTATCGGCAGCAATGGAAAAAGAGGATTGTGGACTGATAGCATGAATCAAATCTTCGATGTCATTACGGAACCTAAAAGTTTAAGGTCTTAAAAAATTCGGATAATTGAAAGATACTCTGATCGGTTTTAGCCATGGAAATGTGAAAATCGGCTCTGAGTCTGAATCTCATAAGATCTTGGCCACAGTTCCTTACAGTTGATAAAGAACTGTATCCGCAATAACAACAACTCTCAGATTCAAATGGAGAAATTGCCAGCATTAATTCGCCAATGTACAAATATGATATCCAACGCAATGCCCATATTTTATACTACTATATTTGCATTTTCATCCAAACCAACATAAGAAATAGGATAATTTTATTTAACCCGAGGGCTCTCTCTTCTTTCTGGTTTGCTCATTTATTGAATTAACTGGCAGGATCGAACCATATGCATTTTATTCGGAGATGGGGCCGGTGCGGCCATGGTCGAACAGGTTGCCGCCAGATCACGTCAGCGAATTCTTGCCAGCTATCTGTCTTCCGACGGCACCTTGAGCAAGCTGCTTTTTGTGCCGGCCGGGGGATCCGCCCTGGAAGTTACTCCCGAACGCTATGTGCAGAACCTGCACAAGATTCGCATGAGCGGAAGTGAGATTTTCAAAGTGGCCGTACGGACGCTGACCGAATGTGCGCTGCGCTCCCTGGAGCAAGCCCATGTATCGGCTGTAAAGCTTGGCTGGTTTGTTCCCCATCAGGCCAATTTGCGCATTATCGAGGCAGTGGCCAACCGCATTGGAATTTCAATGGATCAAGTGATTGTCAACCTGGGTCGGTACGGCAATATCTCAGCGGCGACGGTCCCAACGGCCTTGGATGAAGCTATTCGGGACGGCCGCATTCGGGAAGGGCAGACCGTTCTAACCGATGCTTTCGGGGCCGGGTTAACCGCCGGAGCGATGGTGTTATGCCGGTAAATATTGCCGACTAAATTCCCTTCGTATTAAAGATACCATCACGATCGTCTGCAGTGCAGACAGAACAACGAAATATCCGACCCACAGCGGAATTCCCCAGAACAACGGGTCGGTTTTTCTCCAGGCCCAGAAATCCATGGCCAAAATAAAAATTCCCAGAAGAATCCAGACATAACGGTCGTATAACCATTGCGGCAGGTGAATTTGCAAGGCGTTTTCCCGCCACAACATTATTGCGTGAGTTATCAAGTAGACGGCAAAGGTGATCATCATCACCCAGATGACCGGCAGAAAGGTATTTGTTGCCAGTAATTTAATATAAAAACCTATCAGGGCACCTTCGCCGCAAAGGATCGAAAGAATGGCGGCCAGGGGATAGACCCGCTTGAAATAGAGACCGAAGATGACCGTCGGGAATAAAACAGCCAGGCCGGTAAAGGTCTGGGTGGCAATCTGAAGGATCGTTGCCGGCGGTTTATAGGCCAGCGCAAGACCGGCCATACTCAGCAGAATCACAAAAGCACGACCGGTAACACTGGTTTCGCTTTGAGTTTTTTTAACCAGAGGCACGACATCCCGTGTGAAAATTGAGCTCAGGGTCAACAGTTGAGAGTCCATGGTCGACATTAGAGCTGCCAATCCGGCGGCTATAACCAGAGCCGCCATAATATCACCCGAGATCGCGGTCAGAACCATTGGCAGAATTCGATCAGCCTGTTTGCCGATGAGGTCAGGGAAGGATAAACGGCCGAGTACCCCCACTGCGATCGGCATAAAAAATACCACAGTACAAACCAGTGGATACAAGATCATGATGCGGGATATGCTGCGATCGTTTTTGGCCGAGAAAAATCGTTGAAACAATTGAGGGAACATGGGATCGCAGAAAAACCACAGGACAATGAAACTAAACCAGATTCCCGGAGAGTATTTGCCCAATCCGCCGGGACGCGAGAAAAGTTCGGGGTTGGATGCCAGAACTTTTTGATTGGCTTCAACAAAGCCGCCATGGTGCCAGGCAACCATAATCAGTGCAGCAGCCAGCAAAATGAACATGAGGGATCCCTGAAACAAATCCGTCCAGGCCACGGCCCGCAATCCACCGCGCAAGGTATACACCAATATGATACCGGTTACGACAACACAACCGTAAAAATAAGGAAGGCCCAAAAGGGCTTCCAGGGCGTAACCGGCTGCCATGGGTTGCAGCGCCAGGTAGGGGATGGTAAAAATGATCATGACCAGGGCGAATATAAAAGACAGAAACGGGCTTTGATATAAATTTTTAACCAGCTCCGGAGGGGTGACCAGGTTGCGTTCCTTTCCGGCCCGACGAACTTTGCGCCCGATTATCCAGAAAGTCAGGGCCATAAATCCCGTTCCGAAGCCCATGATCGGAAAGAAGGCATAGCCGTCACGGTATCCGGCGCCGGAAGTGCCGAAAACTGTAAAGGCCGAAAAATTGGTGGCCACCATGGTACCGAGCAGAACCAAGGTGCCCAGCTTTCGGTCCGCCAGAAAGTAGGTTTCCGGGGTTGATTTCCAGCGCGTGCGGGTGATAAAGCCAATGACAAGGACAATCAAAAAATAAGAAATTAACACCGCTATCTTGATGTACATTATCTGATCTCCTGACTATAAAATTGAAGATCTTATAAAAAAAGCCATCCCTATCTAAGATCGGGATGGCTCCTGCCTGACATAATCTTAAACTTAGCCAGAACTCAACCGGCTAATTTCGCAAAAAAATTTGGACCCTTTTATATCGCTTGATGGGATGCCTGTCAAGTGTTTGTTGACATATTAGCGGTCTTATATATAAACTCGTCTTATCTTGCCTTCTCCCCCAGGAGATGCCTTGTAGTTGCCTCAATCATACCCCGCCACGCCATCTCACCGGTGAAAGATGCGTCAATAATATGCCGATGAAAGATTTCCCGCTTTCATCTCTTTTCCTTTTGAACGATGTAAAATTTCCATTGATCCCGACTTTTTTCTTCCACCAGCACTTCAGGGGTCACCCGATTATTGGTCAGCTTCTGATAATATAAATGTGTTACCGTAAACCTGTGGGTTGTTGTCGTATGTCCTTCAACAATAACCTAAAGGTTTGTGCTGTCGATTGAATTGACAGTAATCATGTTTTTCCCCTCTGCTGTTTTACTCGACAATTTTTGATATCGCACCGATATCCTGGCGACAGATCCAACCAATGCTCTCCCAGAAGTCAATACCGTCTGTGTGGCTAAAAATTTACATCATTGGCCGCCGCGATAGAACCGGATGGTCGCTTTTTCAAGGGTTGCCAGACCTTCTTGGATCGCATGATCAATTATGGGCATAAATTGTTCTATTTTTTCAGAGGTGTCGACAATTTCGATAACAATGGGGAGATCCGACGAAAGCCTGAGGATTTTAGCGGTATGGACCTGGCTGTGGGCGCCAAAACCCTCCAACCCTCGAAACACGGTCGCTCCGGCCAGCCCGAATTCCTGTGCCTTTCGTACAATCCATTCATATAATGGCTGCCTTTCGTACTTGTCGTTTTCTCCGATAAAGATCCGGAGCAACTGACCTTCTTCTTGTAACATCACCGCTTGCCTCAAATATAGTGGGTCATATTATAGCCGTGCCAGACACCCGACAATCCTAATGAATGACCTGAGTTAAGAAATTTGCCAAGGTCTGCAAAAATTCACCATCTCGCATTCAGGCGATGGTCTTATAACCAAACGTTAAAAAATTTCGCAGTCCCTCCAATTGAGCGTAAAGCAATGATTTGGAACTGTTTAAGCTAACATCAGGCCGTTTGGTCATACATCCAATTTTGTCATTGGAAACGATCAGTTTTAAAGAGTGTTTCACAGATTGAAAAAAAAATCAAAAAAATCTTGACAATTTATTTTTCTTTATGTATGAGAAAATGAATAACTCTTCAAAAAGGGCTACCCTACGGAGGGGACTGCGAGGCTGTAGGAAATATCCGCGTGGATAATGGCTGAGCTGCCAAGATAATAGCAGCTTGGCTTTTTTATTTTAGCTCGTATGTAATCAACTCAACCATCGACCAAAGGTTGCGGGCGATCTCCTACGATCATTTGGCGCGATACAAGTACACTACCAACGTCTTTCTTCTTCAAACGATAAAAAAGCAAACTACGGACTCTGGACCTAAGACGGCTATACGGGAACTCATCGAGATAAAATTCAAGATGCGATAGCCGGGTGGCTCCTTTATGAAGCCCAAACCCTCACCGGCCAATCAGGGATACAACACGATGGATCCGCGGCCTAACAAAACGAGCAGGGTCTCCACGACCGGAGATGTTCGTCACGACGTGGCTGTATCTCAAGGTTTCGCTACCAATGATAACCATTCCATTTCGGCAAAGGAAGAGACAACGTCCCATCAGAGAAGGTTTTCCGCCTTATTTTCGCAGCTGGGACAACAGTATTCTTTTGGCCATCGAAGTTTGGCAATATAATCGAGTCTGACATCGTCGCTGCTAAACCGTTCATCAAGATCTTGAAATGTTTCAGGATAATCAATGCCGACAACCGGATATCTTAGCTCATCCTTGACAACATAGCACATCTTGCGGACGGATGAACGAAGTACATGCCCATGTTATTCAAAGACTTGGATAGAATAACGGGCTAAACTCACTGCGATTGATGTAGCGATATCACGAAAAAAGGGGGTGATAAAAATACGTTTAGGGTTTTGCTTTTGTTAATTTCGTCAATAGAACTCGATAAATTATGAAAGGAGTCCAAAATGTCTCTATACAAAAAGATGATTGATGAGGCCGTAGGAGCAACCGAGTCTGTTTACGGTGTCCTCAAGGAAAAGAGGGGTGGTACTTTCAAATTTACTGACTGCAAACCATACGTTGATGCTGTCAACACAATGAAACCTGAAGAAGGTCAGAGTAAAGAGGTTTTTGACCTGCATGTCGAATCAGTGAATGCTCACTACGAGGTTCTCGTCGGCCTAACGGATACCATTCGACCAGAGGATGATCCTTTTATTGAGCATTACCAGACACCGCCGATTCTGGAGATCCTTTATGACGCGGATCCATCATTCAAAGAATCCATGTGGAAGTTCATCGATGCCATTGCCCAGAATAAGGCCTTAATCGGTCGGGAGTCGATCCGACGCTACGGCGGAATGTACGGTATGACCTGTGTGGTGGATTTCGCCATGTCAGTCGGTTCAGTGCCCAATGTGGTTAACCGCATTCTCAGGGACATGGATATTCCCAAGGAACACAAACAAACGATCCTTGCCTGTAAGTCTTGGGGTATGAACACTTCTTATGGTCTGGCTGGGGCCTTCCGAGCTGCCTTAGAATCAGGAAAGACGGCAGCCGAGGCGGAACAGGCTGAGGTCGATCAGCTGCAGTTTATCTACCGCGAGCCGGTAAATGCCCAGGCTCAGCTCATGGATACCCACAATCTAGGCGGGCACGGTCCCCACAGTTCTTTCGATGTCCGCAAGTATATGGCCCAGTACAAGGATAAGATGAAGCCATTTGTCGAGGCGGCGATGGGGGCTGGTGTGCACGCTGCAAACATCACGGCAGTGCCGGCCTTCTGTGTAGGTGAAATTGGCCATCATATGGCCCAATCAGCTTACAACATGTTCAAGGATGATATGGCCTTCGGCATCTATGAAGCCATGATGGATGTCTTTGAGAACACAATGCGCCGTGGTCTGGACCAGGATGCGTACAAGAGCCATTGGGATGTGCTATCGGTGGCCACCGGCGCACCGGCCTGTGCGACCGCCTATATCCTGTGGATGGACAGCTTCACGGTACCGATGGTCGTGGATCTGCTTTCCAAGCGCTTCCACAACTACGCGGCCATGCATCCCGATCGGGGTGAGGCAGATGAATTGCACAACACCGACTTTATCGACATCATCACCCGTGGCGAGCAGATTCTTGACATTGCGCCGCTCGGCAATGGCGGAAAGATTAAAGGCATCGAAGTGGACCTCAGCCCAATTGACAACCATGAGGTCGTCAGCAACCCGCAACGCTATACCTACCCAGCCTGTGCCATCACCCAACGCTTCGCGGCCCTGATGGGTATGGCCGACTTCCCCTGTTATCTGACTCCGGAGTGTACCACCGCCACGCTGATGACCAACTGCATCGCTCTCGCTCCAGGCTCTCCCGGCGCGCCGGTAAGAGGCTGCAAGGGCTGTGCTGTCTGCAGCTTGATCAAACGCAACGTACCAATGGTAACCGGTATCGGAAAGGGCCCTGTTGGTTATTGTGAATGGCACGATGTGGTCTAAGGACCTACCGCCTGCCGCCATCTATGCCAGGCTCCTGGAAAGCGGGGATCGAGGATTTTTAACCCGATTCCCGCTGTTTCAAATCAACCATTTGTGTACGGAGGAGATATCATGAATCCGGTAAGCCTTTTTAAGCGTTGTATTGCCGAGCTGGTGGGCACCTACGTGCTCGTTTTTTTGGGCACCGGCTCGGTTGTTACCACTGTTCTGCTCTTCAAGGGGTGGACACCCCTGCCAGATAATGCCTTCAACGTGGGGATAAGCATGGCGGCCTGGACTGCAATCGGGTTTGCGTTCGCTTTCGCCATCATTGCCATGATCTATGCCTTTGGGCATATCTCGGGTACCCACATCAACCCGGCCGTGAGCATTGCCCTGTGGGCAACCAAGCGTTTTCCCGCCAAGGACATGGGCGCATATATCGTGGCGCAGTGCATCGGTGCATTCCTGGCATCGACCACCCTCGTGATTATTCTTGGCTTTCGAGCAGCCGGAACGGGCCTTGGTGCCACCGCTATGTTTGACGGGGTCAACTACGTTCAGGCAATTATTTGCGAGGCGGTGGCCACTTTTTTCCTGATGCTCACGATTATGGGATGTGCCGTGGATAAAAGAGCTCCGGCAGGATTTGCCGGACTTGCAATAGGGCTGGTGGTGTGCGCGGATATCATCGTGGTGGGTAATATAACGGGATCATCGCTTAATCCCGCGCGTACGTTTGGGCCCTATCTGGCCGATTTTCTTTTTGGCGGACCCAATCTCTGGTGGCAATTCCCAATTTATATTATAGGTCCTATTGGCGGGGCGCTCGCTGCAGCTTTTCTTTACGACTATATCGCAGAGCCAAATAAGGTAGAATAATATAGGTTTTTGATGGTAAATTTGCTATGCGGGGATCGGAAGATGTTGTCCCGGTTCCCGCATGCAGGGTCGCGAAACTGTTTTCTATCGGGAATTGATGGCCGTAAACAAATCAGTATTGCTGGGCGCCTCGTCAGGCTGGTACCTGTCTATGCTTGTAAAATTTGAGTAGCAGCCGCTAAGGCTGTAATCCAGTGGGTGAGGCTTCAACTGAGTTCGACCTAAGTCTACCCTTGCCATGTTTCAGCCTGAGGCCGACCCGATGCAGGCTTGTAGCGATCCCACAGGTTGTGACGAAAAATCACGTGTTCATTGGGTGGTGTAAACCGCCCGGTGCATCGTGGACGGTCTGTTCAGTGGGGTGGGGACAGTCTTACAGGCATGCGATCTTGATAAACCTGGAGATAATATGAGTGTGAATACCATAAAACTTCTTGGAATTTCCGGCAGCCCCCGTATTGCTTCAACAGACTTTGCTGCTAAATTTGCTTTGCGTTATGCAAAGGAAAAGTATCAAATAGAAACCGACTATGTTAGCGTTCATCGGAAAACCATAAATTTTTGCATCCACTGCGATTTCTGCGTTAAAAAAAAAGAGGGATGCATTCAAAAAGATGATGTGCAAGAGATATATCCCAAGCTAGAGTGGGCCAATGCGTGGGTATTAGCGAGCCCGGTGTACCAGGGGCAGATAAGTGGGCAGTTGAAGGCCATACTCGATCGCTGCAGGGCGGTGGTGGCGAAAAATCCCAAAGTTTTTGAAAATAAGGTCGGGGCTGCTATTGCTGTTGGCGGAGACCGGAACGGTGGCCAGGACCCGACGCTTCAAACGATAATAGACTTTTACATCATAAACGAAATGATTCCGGTTGGCGGTGGGTCATTCGGTGCCAATCTCGGAGCTGCCATTTGGTCCAAAGATAAAGGCGCCAAAGGTGCAGAAGCTGATGAAGAAGGACTTAGAACGATACGCAGGACAGTGGATCGTTTGATTAAAGTTGCTTCCCTGATCCATACGTAAAACATCAATGGTTGAGGAGAATTAGAATGCCTGCCAAAATTGTATGGGGGATAACCGGTGCCGGAGATCTGATTTCTGAGATTTTTGAGGTTATGGAAGACGTATCCAAAATGAAGGGCTTGGAAATCAGTGCCGTCTTGTCTAAAGCCGCCGTTACGGTTTTGAGGTGGTATAAACTACAGGATAAACTGGATAAAATCGCCAAAAAAGTCTTCGTTGAAAAAGATGCGAACACGCCGTTTGTCGTTGGCCCGCTTCAGGTAGGTCAGTACGACGGCCTCTTGGTTGCGCCGGTAACAGCCAACAGTGTTGCTAAAATAGTAAACGGAATTGCAGATACACTCATCACAAACGCCATATCGCAAACCAATAAGACGAATATGGACATATACGTTCTGCCCGTCGACCAAAAAAAAGGAACGACAACAACGATTCTCCCAGGAAATGAAAAGTTGGAATTGACCATCCGTGATGTCGATGTTGAGAATACAAACAGACTAAAAGAGATGCAAGGGATCACTGTATTGGAAAATCCGCAAGAAATCAAAAGGGTTGTCGCCAGATATCATTGATATCATGTAAAAAAAGCAGAATAATGGAGCGATAAGCTATCTGTATGTACAAATCTGTTTTTTATTGATATTTTTGGCAGACCAAATCTCAGAATACACAGGATAAAGGTTTTCAAATCAGCATTCCAACCGGCTGGCAGATTAAATGATTGTCAAATGCAAATAAAAGTCAAAACGATTTCCAGATTACATTTTGGTGTTATAGATTATATCGAATCCACAGATAGCTTTAAAGGAAGCTTAGGGGTTGCATTGGAGTGGCCCAATACCGTTTTAACAGTTAATAAAAATAGTGATCTTCTCATTAAAAGCGGGAACCGAAAAAAAATTCTTGCGTTGGTGAAGAAATTCTCAAAACGGTATCAAATTGAGCCCAATGTAATCTTAAAAGTGGAGGAAAGTATACCAGAGCACTCCGGCCTTGGGTCTGGAACACAACTGGCATTGGCAATTTCCAATGCGCTGGCAATGATTTATGATATAGATGCAGACGTAAGAGAGCTTTCCGGCATTATGGGAAGGGGCAAAAGATCACAGTTAGGGAATGCATGCTTTGATACTGGAGGTTTTATCATTGATTCATGTCCAGAAAAATTATTGACGGATGAGGTTGGACAGCCACAGCCAGCTATTTTTAGGCGCGAATTCCCCGTTAATTGGTGTTTTGTCATCGTGATTCCCGACACAAAAATAGGTCTTTCAGGAGAGGCAGAAAAAGAAGCATTTCGACGTGTAAAGGCCTCAAAGAAGATTTCCGAAGAGATATACAGACTGATTCAGATAAAGCTTTTGCCATCTCTTAATGTAGAGGATATAGAAGGATTTGGCAGCGCGCTCACTGAGATAGATAAAAAAACAGGTATGTATTTCGAGAAGGCTCAGGGTGGTGTGTACAGGGAAAGGGTCGCCCCAAAAATGATTGAATGTCTACTACAGTCCGGTGCCTATGGTGCAGGGCAAAGCTCATGGGGTCCGGCATTATACGGATTAGTAAAGGAAAAAGAAGCTAGGACAGTCGCAGACCACATGAGAAGTTTTCTCACCGAAAATGAGATAAAGGGTGTTGTATTTGTTTCCCATTGTAACAATAAAGGCGCGAGCGTAGACGTAAACCAGGATAAATTAATTCAATAATTTCAGTTTGATATCGGTCAGAGTTTCTGCACTATTCAGGCTGAATACTCAAGAGGTTGAGAAAATGAAGAAAATTTTACTTCAACTGGACAGCGATAAGTTCGCCAGCGTCTTCGATGCCATTACGGCCTATGATGCCGGCGTAGATCGCATTCTGCAGTATGCGCAGGTCACGCCGGAGGACGTGCGTGACTTGGTTTATGGAGCCATGTTTACACGGGGAGGAGGGGATCTAAAGAACTCCGCTGTTTTCGTTGGCGGCTCTGATGTGTCATATGGCGAAGAGAATATGAAAGCGGTTGTTGAGTCTTTTTTCGGTCCGGTGCGCGTATCAGTGATGATAGATTCCAACGGTTGCAACACAACTGCCGTTGCAGCTGTGAGAAAAATCGTTTCAGTCGGCGGGATCAAGGGACAAAAAGCCGTTGTCATAGGCGGCACCGGCCCGGTCGGCATGCGTGCAGCAGCGTTAATGGCCGGGGAAGGCGCTGAGGTGTTGCTTACTTCCCGCAGCCGACAACGATCTGAAAAAGTCTGTGCCTCGATCAAAGAACGCTTCGGCGTTGAGGTCAGCCCGGCAGGAGTTCAGAACGTTGAGGACACTAAAGGTATCCTTGATGGCGCTTATGCGGTCCTTTGCTCCGGTGCGGCTGGTATCACGCTGCTGCCCGAGTCCCTTTGGGTCGAGCATCCCACGCTTCGCGTCCTGGCAGATGTTAATGCGGTGCCGCCTCTGGGTATTGAAAATACAAAACCCCACTGGGACGGGAAAGAAAAGGGCGGGAAAATTATTTTTGGTGCTCTGGGCATCGGCGGGTTAAAAATGAAAATCCATCGGAGTTGTCTGTCTCGTCTTTTTATGCAAAACGATCTTGTGCTTGATGCCGAAGAGATATACGAGATTGCCAAGACCATCGATAACGAATGATCCCTTTAATCCTGGGGCTGAGCACCCGTGCCGTAGCCGAATCAGCGGTGCGCGGCGGCCATAGCGTTTTCACCCTCGATTACTTCGGTGATCGGGATCAGAGGGCTCTGGTGAAAAACCATTCCCTTTCCAGGGACTATCGACTCCCGTTTAGCGCCAAAAATCTGCTCAAGGCCAGTTGCGACCTGGAATTCGATACGGTGCTTTATACATCCAATCTGGAAAACCACCCTGAAGTGGTGGGGGCGCTCGCCGATCGTGCAGATGTGTTAGGTAACGGACCCGGGGTGCTTCGCCGGGTTCGTGATTGGAGCGTGCTAAGAGAATTTTGCCGTCAAAGATCGATTCCACACCCGCCGACATTGTTACCCGAAGAGGAGAAACTGGCAACTTCGAAATTCAGCTGGCTTCGCAAACCCGCCTGCGGAGGGGGAGGATCCGGCATACGACCCTGGGACGGGCGTCGCTTGAATCGCAACTTTGTCCTACAAGCCTATGTGGACGGTTTGCCCGCTTCGGTTGCCTTCGTGGCTGATGGAAAAAAAGGGGTTGTCATCGGGTTAACCCGTCAGCTTATCGGGCAGCATGAATTCGGCGCTACCGGTTATTGCTGGTGCGGCAACATTCTGCCACTACCCATGGAAGACGACAAAAGTCGATACATCCTTGACGGGGTGCAAAAGATGGTTAGCCTTTTAACCAGGCATTTCGGATTAAAAGGCGTTGGTGGAATCGATATTATCATATCCGATGGGCCGGACGGTCGACCGCGTCCTTTTCTGGTGGAGATTAATCCACGTTATACAGCCTCGATGGAATTAATTGAGTGGGGTTACGGACTCAATATCTATTCCTTACACATAGATGCCGTTAATGGATACCTGCCGGAATTCTCTCTGACCGGACACCTGGATGGACCTTTTTTCGGAAAAGCAATCGTGTTTGCCCGCAACTCTATCGTAATCCCTGATACCGGCGGATGGTCGCAGCGGGGGTGGCGAGATATCCCTTTCCCGAGTGATGAAATCAAAAAAGGCCGACCTGTCTGTACGATATTTGCCCGAGGCGATACGCACAATGAGTGTTTGACAAATCTGCTCATAAACGATGCGAACGTAAGACGGAAAGCCGGCGACACAAAAGAGGGAATCTGAATGGAAGATTTTTTTACTTTAATCACGGGGCGCACCAAGGGCCAGGCCCATGGCCTGCATATAGGTGCCGGTTCGCCGGCCCACCTAGAAGCCACATCATTTATCGAAATCGGCCCGGAGGACATGACCCGTTTGGGGATAAAAGATGGACAGATTGTCCGCCTTCGTTCAGATACAGGACTGGTGGAAGCGCCGGCCCGTACCGGAAGTCTTCCCTCCGGCCTTGTGTTCATTCCGATGGGGCCGACCGCAAATGCGCTTGTGGGAACAGATACCTTCGGTACCGGAATGCCTCTCTTTAAGGGCCAGCGTGTAAAATTGGAACGGATATGAGCGCATTAATTGAAAACGTCACGTGTAAATTTTGCGGTTGTCTGTGCGACGATATTACAATCGAGGTAGAGGACAATCGTATCCTCAAGGCCAAAAAGGCTTGCCCCAATGGCCGGGGCATGTTTTTGAATTATGATCCCGCCTCTCGGAAACCCTTGGTTGACGGCCAAAGTGTGGGATGGGATGAGGCTGTCGCAGCGACGGTCGACATTCTGAACGAGGCGGACAGCCCCCTTATATATGGTCTGAGTTCAACCAGCACCGAGGCCCAAAGGAAAGCGGTGGAACTGGCTGACCGACTTGGAGCGATCATCGATTCCACCTCCTCTGTATGCCATTTCCCCACGAGTTTGGCAGTTCAAACGGTGGGAGAGGCCACCTGCACATTAGGTGAGGTCAAGGATAGAGCTGATCTGTTGATCTTCTGGGGCTGCAATCCGCTGGTCTCGCATATCCGTCATTTCAGCCGTTACTCGGCGAACGCCAAGGGCCTTCTCACTCCCGCCGGCAGAAAAGATAGAACCGTGGTGGTGGTCGATGTCCGTCCAACTCAGACCACCAAGGCAGCCGATCATTTTTTGCGGATAGCGCCCGGAAACGATTATGAGGTACTAACCTCGCTTCGAGCCCTTATCCAAGAAAAAAATATAGAACATGACGTGGGCGGTATAGCTTTGGAACAACTTGAGGAGTTGGCCCATATGATGAAAAACTGCCGTTACGGAGTGATCTTTTTTGGAATGGGCCTGACCATGACGCCGGGGCACAGTTACAATGTGGCCGAACTCTTTACATTAGGTGCTGAGCTTAATCGCTACAACCGGTTTTCGGTCATTCCGATGAGAGGACACGGCAATGTGGCCGGGGCGGATCAGGTGCCGGCTACCCGACCGCAGTCAGCTTCGCTCGCGGATATCCTCAGTTCGGGCCGGGTGAATTTACGACCGTGGATATCCTGTCCAGAGGTGAAGCGGACGCAGCCCTCATCGTTGCATCGGATCCAATAGCTCACCTGCCCTGGATGGCAGCGAAAAACTTGGAACGTATACCCACAATCCTGATGGCACCGACGGCCAATTGCTCGTCCAAAGCGGCCAGAGTGATCCTGCCCACCGCGTGTTACGGCATAGACGCACCGGGCACATCATATCGTATGGATAATGTTCCCCTCAGACTTCGGGCGGTGTTTCCGAATACAAGGCCCACAGATGAAGAGATATTCTCTCGGATAATAAAGGCGGTGAAACAGTGTTAGGGATAACAGGCGGCACGGTCTTCGATCCGATTAACGGGATCGATGGGCGGCCTATGGATATTTGGATAAAAGGCGGAAAAATAGTTACGCCGCAGGAGATTGATCCCTCTGAAGCGCAGATTATCGACGCTTCAGGACTGATAGTCATGCCCGGCGGCGTGGATATCCACAGTCATATCGCCGGAGCAAAAGCCAACGCCGGGCGCAAGCTGTGTCCGGAGGACAGTCGCAGGCTTTTGCGGCCACGGACCGGGAATACCCGATCCGGCTCCGGTTACACCGTACCATCGACCCACCTGACGGGATATCTATATACGGAGATGGGCTATACGACCGTTATGGAGGCCGCCTCCGCCCCCTTGACGGTCAGGCATACGCATGAGGAATTGGAGGATATCCCGATCATCGACAAGGGGGCATTTCTCACAATGGGAAACAACCATTTTGTCATGAAATGCATCCGGAACGGCGAAAAGGAGAAGGTTCGTGATTATGTGGCCTGGCTATTGGGAGCTGCTAAGGGATTTGCCATTAAAATCGTCAATCCCGGCGGAGTGGAAAACTGGAAGTACGGCAAAAACGTCCATAATCTTGACGATGAGGTGATCGGCTTCGGTGTGACGCCCCGCCAGATTCTAACCACCCTGGCCGAGATAAGTGAGGAACTCAAACTGCCGCATCCGCCGCATATCCACGGACTGAGACTCGGTCAGCCGGGCAGTGCGGATATCACCTTAGAAACAATGAAGTTGATGGATGGTCTCGATGCGCATTTTTGTCACATCCATTTCATGAGCTACAGTGGAAAACGGGGCGGATTCCCCAGGTCGGCCGCCGTTCAGGTGGCGCGGACGGTCAATGAAAACCCGAATATCAGCATAGATGTGGGCCAGGTTATTTTTGGTCCGGCCACCACAATGACATCTGACGGACCGTCCCAATTCAGCCTGAGCCGGCGAATCGGCGGTAAATGGATGAATGATGATCTGGAAAGTGAGTCGGGCGGAGGATTAGTGCCATTGGTCTATAAACGTAACAATCCACTGCATTGCACCATGTGGTTGACCGGATTGGAGTTGTTTCTGCTAACCGATGACCCTTGGCGCGTTTTTCTAACCACCGACCATCCCAATGCAGGTCCTTTTTGCGGTTATCCCGGCGTGATAAGATTGTTGATGGACCGGGACTTTCGTGCTCGGGAGTTTGAAAAAATGCCTAAAAAGGCTAAGAAAAATTCCATTCTCCGCGAACTGGACCGGGCGTATACACTCAATGAGGTCGCCATTATTACCCGGGCAGGCCCGGCCAGGCGACTGGGCTTGAAAAACAAAGGTCACATCGGGATCGGAGCTGATGCCGATATAACCATCTACGCAAACCAGGACAATAAGGAGAAGATGTTCGGCCGGCCCCGATACGTCATTAAAGATGGTGTCGTGGTCGCAAGGGACGGTCGGATCGTGTCTGAGCGCCCGGGGCGTATCTTATATGTCGCCCCGCCTTACGATTCTAAAATCGAGGAGCATATCCGGCAGCACTTCCGGGAGGCGTATACCGTGTCTTTTGAAAATTACCCAATTTTAGCGGAGCATCTCCCTCTTGGCGAGATGATCTCTTGCGGATAGGAAATCATGTCCCTACACCATCAGGTTTATCTGAGCTTTGGCGCCAACCTTGGGAATCGACAGGCCAACATCCTTCAGGCGCTGCAGTATGTCCAGACCCGCACTTCCATTAAAAAGATTTCCTCCTTTTACCAAACCGAGCCGGTAGGATACTCGGATCAGCCCAAATTCCTCAATATCACGTGTGAGCTCGAAACCGAGCTTTCTCCAACCGATTTGCTCCATTTTTTGAGACATCCTTTTATACGATGAGCTGATCCTCGAAAACTTGGATTTACAGCTTCCCCATCCTCGTCTGCCTGAACGGGCCTTCGTTTTGGTTCCATTGGCGGAGATTGCACCCGATTTAGTGCACCCGGAGCTGCATATAACGGTGAGCGAGATGCTAAATAAGGTAGATCCGACGGGAATTGAACGGGTGGATCGGAGCCTTAAGCTGCGAACTGAACACGACATTCAGCAATCCAGGCCCACCGTGCCTGTCAGCCTGAGCCGGGCGGGTGTCACCAATCTGCGCAGAATCATCCAGATAGCCGATGGTGGACGGGGCGTTTTGTTTTATGCCGAACTGGACCTCTTCGCTGACCTGAATCCCGAACAGTCCGGTGTTCACATGTCCCGATTCAGCGATGTATTGGAGACCCTCGTGGAGGAAATTTCCCTGGAGCCCTCACGTGACATCGAGTCGCTTGCAGAACGACTGGCCCGGCAGGTGGTGCGCACCCAGGGTGCTATTTCTTCTGAAGTACACATCCGGGCCCAATCTCCGATGGAAAAGGTTACACCGATTTCGGGCAAACCGTCGGAAGAGCTGTACACTCTGATCGGCATTGCCGCCAGCACCCGGGATCACACCCGCCGCCTGGTGGGGGTTGAGACGGAAGGGATGACTGTTTGCCCTTGCGCTCAAGACCTGGTCAGGAACTACTCTAAGGACTTGTTGATGGAAGAGGGGTTTTCAAAAGAAGATTCCGAGCGCATTGTCAGCATTATACCCATGGCTTCTCATAACCAGCGGGGTAGAGGTACATTGCTGATCGGATCCGAGCAACCGGTTCGAGCCGAGAATCTGGTCCACATTGTGGAGGCATCGATGAGCTCTGAGACCTACGAGCTTCTCAAGCGGCCGGATGAGTTTTTCATCGTCAACAAGGCTCACCGCAATCCCAGATTCGTGGAAGACGTGGTGCGTGAGATCTTGCGCAACGTCATAGAGGTGTATCCGGACCTGCCCGATGAGGCTTTTGTCCTGGTCAAGCAGGAGAACTTTGAAGGCATACACCAGCATAATGCATTTGCCGAGCGATTTGGCACCTTTGCTGAAATACGCCGGGAGATTGTCAAAAAGGAGCATGTCGTCCGGCATACGACCCTGGAAGAATGGCTTAAAGGATAGTTATATGCACAAAGTTGAAGTAAAAAAAGGGTATTTGAATTTCAGTGCCGCCCATTTTATTACTTTTGGCGGCAAGTGCGAGCGGCTTCACGGCCACAACTACGCCGTGTCGGCAATTTTAGAGGGGAACCTGACAGAAGATCGTTATGTCTTTGATTTTGTGGAGCTTAAAAAAACCGTCCGCCGGATTTGCGATCGGCTGGACCACCATTTTCTATTGCCCCTAAAAGCCCAACACCTGGAAATCAAGGAAGCCGGTGAGGAGTGGGAGATTCGATTCGAAAATCGGCGATATGTCTTCCCGGCTGAAGACGTCCTGGTCTTGCCGGTGGACAGCATCACCGCTGAGCGCCTGGCAGAATATATCTGCGGTCAATTAATAGAGTCGCTAAAGGAGCCGGAGAGATTAAGCCTTACCTCCATAACCGTCGGCGTAGAGGAAGCTCCCGGACAAACCGCTTTCTATCAGCATTCGTTTTAAAAGAAGTGAGAAATTTCGCTACATGTCTGACTACCTTTTTGTGACCGGCAATCTGGCTGCCGATGCCCTGATGCCCATTATTGAAAGGATGGAACCCGACTTTGAGTACGAGGTGGCTGTCCTGAACATATCTGTCGCCGCCCTGATGGACACACGCTGGATTGCCCGGCATCTATCCGATTCGCACGGGTGCGAGCAGGTGATGATCCCCGGTTATTGTCCAGGTGACCTGTCTATTATCGAGGACCGGATAGGGGTTTCCGTTATCCGTGGCCCCAAAGACTTGAAGGATCTGCCCGTTTTCTTCGGTCGTGAACGCATCCTGGAGGGCTATGGTGAGTATCAGGTGAAAATTTTGGCCGAAATCGTAGAGGCTTATCAGATGCCCTTCGATGAGATCCTTGCCATGGCCGATTACTACAAAGCAAATGGGGCCGATATCATTGACTTGGGCTGCCCTCCCCAAGGCGGTTTTCCCGGTGTGGAGCCGGTCGTGGCCGGACTCAAAGAGCGCGGCTTCACCGTCAGCCTGGATACCTTCGATCCTGAAACCATCCTGCGCGCCGATGAGGCCGGCGTGGATCTCTTGCTGAGTATCAATTCACAAAACTTGGACCTGGCCCCTAAACTGCATTGCAAAGTGGTGGTCATCCCGGACTTCGGGGAAGGCTTGACGTCGTTGGAACATAACACCGCCCAACTGGATGAGTGGGGTGTGCCCTATGTCATGGATCCTATTTTGGATCCTATCAGTTTCGGCTTCACGGAGAGTCTCCATCGTTTTTATGAAACCCGGCGGCGCCACCCCAATGCCGAGATGCTTATGGGTCTGGGCAATCTTACTGAACTCACCGACGCGGACAGTATTGGCATTAACGCCGTGATGGCCGGGGTCGTCACCGAACTCGGGATAGACTACGTGCTGAGCACAGAAGTGATCAGCTGGACGCGGGGGGCTGTAAAAGAACTAGACCTGGCCCGCAAGCTGATGTATTACGCCCATAAAAACCGGTTGCTGCCGAAGGACATCGATGATGGTCTGCTTACCGTGAAAGACCCTCCCCACGAGTCATACAGCGAGGCGGAGCTGCGCCATATGCATCAATTGGTAAGCGATAAAAATTTTCGCATCTTCACTGACGACACATGGATTTACGTATTCAATCGCGACATATTCATTCGGAGCACCGACCCGCAAGAAATTTTTGCCCAGCTTGATGAGACGGAACCGTCTCATGCCTTTTATTTGGGCAAGGAGCTTGAACGAGCCGCCCTGAGTGTGCAATTGGGCAAAAAATACACCCAGGAAGATCAATTGCGCTGGGGCTACCTGAGCGACAGAAAGATGTCAACTTAATGGAGTGGTATGATTCGCGCTATCGGCATTGATCCGGGCACGTTGAGCTTTGATGTATGTGGCCTGGAAGGAGATCACCTTTTTCTAGATAGGACGATTTCCTCCGCGGAACTCGTTGCGAAACCGGAGGTATTGGTGGACATGCTGCAACTGGCTGCGCCGGTGGACATGATTGTCGGTCCCTCCGGATACGGGTTGCCCTGGGTAAGGGCACAAGACATCACGAGCGAGCAAATGAAGCTCATCGTTCTCAGCGAGGAACGAGACCGCGGGCAAGATGCCATTGTGGGCGGAATGCATGGGATCCTTCAGATGCTCAAGGAAAGTGGTTTGCCGGTCAGCTTTGCTCCAGCCGTGATACATCTTTCTACGGTGCCGGTGCACCGAAAGGTCAACCGAATCGATATGGGCACGGCGGACAAGCTGTGCGCCGTGGCGCTGGGGATATGGGATCAAGCCCATCACCTGGAAATTGATTACCATGAAACCGCGTTTATTTACGTGGAACTGGGCGGTGCCTTCACGGCGGTGATGGCAGTGGAGAAAGGAAAAGTGGTGGATGGCCTGGGCGGTACTGCGGGTTGTATAGGTTATCTCTCTTCAGGAGCCATGGATGGAGAGTTGGCTTATCTCCTGGGGAGCTTTCACAAGGAAATCCTATGTTCAGGCGGTGTGGCTTACATTGCGGGCAAGCCGCAGCTGTCACCCGAAGAGCTAATGGCTCTGGCCCAATCCGATGCCCAGTGCCGCCTCGCATGGGAAGCCTTTTTGGAAGGCCTCGTAAAATACGTAGCGGCTGAAATGTCCATTGTTCCATCGTCCCACGAAATTTTGATTTCCGGCCGCCTTTGCCGTATCGAGGAGATCACCGATAAGGTGAGCCGCCGTCTCTCTGCTTTTGCTCCGGTACGCAAAGTAAAGGGCTTTGCCCGGGTGACCAAAGAGGCCGCTCAAGGAGCTGCCCTCATTGCCGAAGGATTAGCCGGTGGCTCGCACAGAAAATTAGTAGAAGTTATGGAAC
Source organism: uncultured Desulfobacterales bacterium (assembly GCA_945787595.1). Next base: position 21,286 of record CALZJV010000082.1, read on the forward strand.
TTTGCGAAACGAGCGGCACCGTCCTGGATCATCTTTACGTCAAGGATGCTGAGACCCTGAGACAAAAACTCTTTGAGTCATGATCCAGGGGAGGATTTCTAAGACGGAGGAGTATAATTACAGCACATGCAAATTAATACTGTTGAAATCGAGGACACTTTCGCGGAAGCTTTCAAAATGTGGGGAAGTCGGCTGATTATAACCGCTCTCAATGAGCGCTGGGCCATGACCGCTGCTCGGGTAGCGACGGGTTTTGCTACATCCATCATCGGTTGTGGCTGTGAGGCAGGCATCGGCGGCTTATTGTCCTGCGACCAGACTCCGGACGGCCGGCCAGGCGTCCTCGTACTATTCTTTACCATGTCAAAAGGAGACATGGAAAAGCATCTTATGTTGCGTTTGGGGCAATGTGTCATGACCTCCCCCACTTCGGCATGCTACAA
>CALZJV010000083.1 GCA_945787595.1 uncultured Desulfobacterales bacterium
CCGTTATGGCTGGACATCATTTGATACTCGGTGAGCGAACCGACTTTATCACCGGCGAAACCATCATTGATACCCATGATGAACGCTACCGGCAAAAGATAGCCCGCCTGCTTATCAATCACAAAGGGTATCAAAAAAAGGATATCAAACCACGTCAAGACCTGCTGGTCCAAGCCGGGGAAAACCGTGCCGTCATAAAAATTGATTTTCTGATCTACCTTTCGGGCAAGGTTTGCATGATAATAAAATTCGGCCCCGGTTCGATTGTCACTCGACGTCGACCGCTGCTGGCTGCATCGCGGATTTTAGCACCCTATCAGATTCCCATTGCGGTGGTGACCAATGGCGAAGATGCCGAAGTCCTTGAAGGGGCTTCGAGTAGGGTCATTTCCCGGGGTCTGGAAACGATACCACACAGGGAACAATTGATAGAAATTACTCATGCAGAACTTTTTAACCGGATTCCGGCCGAACGGATGGAAATGGAATCAAGAATCTTGTATTGCTATGAAGTGGATGGAAGCTGTCCCTGTGATGAGAATGTATGCAAACTTTAGAATCCAGTGGCGGAGTGGGGGGGCTGATTCTAAGCTAAGGAAAAAAAGTGGATTATCGCTTTTTCATGAAAAAGGCGCTGGACTTGGCTGAACAAGCGCTGTCCGAGGGTGAGTTTCCGGTGGGATGCGTGATGGCTTATCAGGGCGAAATTCTGGTAACTGGTTCTCGTAGAGGCACCATCGAAGATGCTGGAAATGAAATCGACCACGCCGAAATGGTGGCATTGCGACGTCTGATTGAAATCGAAGACAAAATCGACCCCGGCCAAATAACCGTTTTTTGCACCATGGAACCCTGTCTAATGTGTTATGGAGCACTAATACTATCCAGCGTCGGAGAAATCGTATTCGCCTATGAGGATGTCATGGGTGGCGGTACCGGGTGTGAGTTGTCCCGTCTCAAACCGCTGTACAAAAATAGTCCGGTGAGTGTGGTGCCGGGCGTGTTGCGTGCGCAAAGCCTTAAACTATTTAAAACCTATTTTTCCAATCCGGCCAACAGTTACTGGAAACAGAGCTTGCTGGCCGACTACACATTGGGGCTGTAACCTGGGCTGTCGAAAATTATGCTTTCTTTCGCATTGTTACTTTTAAAAAGTGATCCCATCTTTATTCCTCATAAATTTTGGATTTTAGAATTTGCATATACTTTTTATTCGAAAAAATGATTTAACCACGAAAAACACTAAATAATGCAAATTTTATCCTACAAATATTTCGTGTGTTTCGTGTATTTCGTGGTTAAAACAATAAAACTGTAAACTGGCAAATGAAGGCTGCCAACGTTAACATGGTTTTTATCCACAAATTGACGGGAAATGCATGAATTTCATTTTTAAAGTCCAAGTTAAGAAAATTTTACTTGCATTTTTTACTTGCATTTCTTAATTTTGTTATATATTCAAGCGGATGGATGTATCTCAAAATTTGTATTGGACTAGGCAGAGGTTTCTACCGGTTATTTATGAACAATTTTAAAAATCGGCAAGCCTCAATAAAAATGTGCATGCGCGCAAAGGTAAACCACAATAGTTAAAGGTAGGAGGTAAAACATAGCTGCACCAAGACGACCCAATCGACCCATTCGATCAGATAAAACAAACATCAACAGAGATATCAGGGCCAGAGAAGTGAGAGTAATAGACCCTGATGGCGGACAAATCGGTATTATTCCTACAAGACAGGCTCTGGAAACGGCGGCTGAATTTGGTCTAGACCTGGTGGAGGTTTCTCCCAATGCAAATCCTCCTGTTTGCAAGATTATGGATTATGGTCGGTATCGTTATGAACAGACCAAAAAGAAACAGGAGGCAAAAAAGAAACAAAGCTCTTTTCAGGTAAAGGAAATCAAAGTACGCCCGAAAACCGGCGAGCATGACCTGCAAACCAAGATCGGCCATATAAGGAAGTTCATCGAAAGAAAAGACAAGGTGAAAGTGACCGTCATATTCCGGGGACGCGAAATCACTCTGTCCCGGTTCGGAATGGCATTGCTCGAAAAAATAGCACAGGAAACCGAGGAAATCGCTGCGGTGGAGCAGCACCCCAAATTTGAAGGCCGTACCCTGGTCATGTTGCTGGCACCTAAATGATTAATTAGACCTGAAGGTTGTGCATTTGATTACAGAATGTATCAATACTTCCTAACCCGGATAAACCGGAATTGAATATTTGTGGATGTCGCTCCCGGCCGTCGTAGCCATAGGCTACTATGGCAGAGTCGGCTCGCTTCGTCAATTTAATCTCTATTCGGATATAGTTACCCGCAGCTTGCGGCGAGGGGTTGGTTTTTTTATAATTGATCCGTCGGCTTCCGGCCCCGCCTACGGGTCGGAGAGAAGGGCTTACCGGCCGGCTTCCGGCTTGTAGAGCCTACCGTTCGGAAGAGAAGCGGACCTTAAATATTCAATATTCATTCGACAGTATTCAATCATTTGGAGATAGGGGTTTCGCCCTAGCGGCTGGATAGTAGTTCCGAGATCGTATATTGATTCTAAAGGTGGCGTGGGCCGGGTTTCGATAGCTCACGCCATCTACGTTTAATTATTTGTATTCGTTAACTTGGCCCATTTTTTTTTATATATACAAGAAATCACTGATAGAATAAGATATTTTAATCAAGGAGAAGAATTCATGCCCAAAATTAAAACCAATCGCGCGGCCGCCAAGCGTTTTAAAAAAACCGGCACCGGAAAAATTGTTTATCGGAAATCATGTGCCAGCCATATCCTGACAAAAAAAACCACCAAGCGTAAAAGAACACTTAGGAAGGCGCACCTCATTGCCAAATCCGACCGCAGAGAAATAAAATTGCTGTTACCCAACGGATAATTTGACAGATGACAGATGTCGGAGGACAGAGCTCAGAGGACGGTAGTCAGATGACAGAAGTCAGAGAATATGGAATATGGAATGCGGAATGCGGAATGGATACGCTAAGGGCACCAGGAATAGATCCTTTCCCCCAGTCAACTAATCAACCAATCAACAATTTAACTAATATCAAACGATCCTAACGATCTAAACGACAAAGATAACGAGGTAAACAAAATGAGAGTAAAACGCGGATTCAAAGCCAGAAAACGTCGCAAGAAGATCTTGAAACTGGCCAAAGGTTTTCGCGGCGGCCGTAGCAAATTATTTCGCACCGCGGCAGATGCCGTCGACAAAGCCCTGATGTATTCTTATCGTGATCGCCGAACGCGCAAGCGAGATTTCAGACAACTCTGGATTACCAGAATCAATGCCGCTGCCAGGCTGAACAATTTATCTTACAGCAAATTCATTCATGGGCTGAAGGTTGCCCGGGTTGAGCTTGATCGCAAGGTGCTCGCCGAACTGGCCATTTCCGATCCTGTCGGATTTAAGCGAATTGCAAACTTGGCGGCTCAAGAGCTTTAGGGAATGTATATTAGGAATGATACAATTGGAAAAAGATTTAGACCAAATATATCGGCAGGGACTAAAAGAACTGGATGCGGTTGAAAACGCCGATGACCTCCAGGATGTCTCCGTGCGCTATCTGGGCCGCAAGGGCATTTTGACCCGATTTTTACGAAATATTTCCAAGTTGCCGGTGGAGCAAAGGCCGGCGGCCGGGAAAAAGGCCAACGAGATTAAGAACTTGCTGGAAGAAACGCTCAGGCAGGCAACTGAAAAGCTTGAACCGCAAGGTGAGGCCAAAGATGCCGCAATCGATGTCTCTCTGCCTGGTAGAGCGGTTGCCTGTGGAGCTTTGCATCCGATTACCCAGACGAATCAGCAGATTTGTGACATTTTCTCCAAAATCGGGTTTGATATCGCCGAGGGTCCGGAGGTGGAGTCAGACTATTACAATTTCGAGGCACTCAACTTTCCCAAGGATCATCCCGCCAGGGATATGCAGGACACTTTTTTTATTACCGATGATATCGTTTTAAGAACCCATACCTCACCCAATCAAATCAGAACCATGGAGAAGACATCGCCGCCGGTACGAATCATCGTCCCCGGCAAGGTCTATCGGTGTGATTCCGACCTGACCCATACCCCCATGTTTCACCAGGTGGAAGGGCTACTGGTGGATGAAAATATCTCTTTCGGTCATCTTAAAGGGATCCTGACAACATTTATACATCAATTGTTTGACGAACAAACGAGCCTCAGATTTCGACCCAGCTTCTTCCCTTTCACAGAACCCAGTGCTGAAGTGGACATCCTCTGCGTCATGTGCCGGGGCAAGGGATGCCGGGTCTGTTCACATACCGGATGGCTTGAAATTCTCGGTTCCGGGATGGTTCACCCCGCGCTGTATGAAAATGTCGGATACGATCCCGACCGCTTTACCGGATTTGCCTTCGGAATGGGGGTGGATAGAATTGCCATGCTGAAATACGGCATCGATGACATCCGCAAGTTTTTTGAAAACGACATGAGGTTTCTGACGCAGTTTTAATTTAATTCGGAAAATGAGCTAAAATTTGAAATGAACTAAAATGAGCTAAAATTTTGGTATTCTGTCAATTTTATAAATGAGAATGAGATAGAGCGCAGCGTTTCCTTAATTTTAGGCATTTTAGTCAATTTAGATCACTTTGTTTATTATTCTATATCAGTCTGTTACAATAAAAGGCTAAAGCAAAGATAAATATTACAAAGAAGAATTGACTACACCCGAGTTGGCATATGAAAGTTAGCCTAAGCTGGCTTAAAGACTATATTACCATCAGCATGGATGCGGCCGATCTGGCCGATGCGCTGACCATGGTCGGATTGGAAGTGGAGTCGGTTGCAGATCGCTATGGTTATCTGAGCAGTGTTGTTGTGGGACGCGTTGAGGAAGTGGGCCGCCACCCAAATGCCGACAAACTAAAAATCTGCCGGGTCGATACGGAAGGCCGAGGATGGTCGGTGGTATGCGGCGCACCCAATGTCGAACCGGGCATGCTAGCACCTCTGGCAAAACCCGGTACCGTTTTTCCGGGCGGATTTCAACTGGAAAAAAGTGTGATTAGGGGAGTCAGCTCCGAAGGGATGCTGTGCAGCGATGCGGAACTGGGCCTTGGCACCGACAGCAGCGGCATCAAGGCCCTTGATTCGTCATTGAAACTGGGGGCCCGACTGGCCGATTCCCTCGGCCTGTTTGATATGGTTTTTGAACTAGATCTGACTCCCAACCGACCGGATTGTCTCAGCGTGATTGGCATTGCCCGGGAGATAGCGGCGATACAAAAAACGCCCCTAAATTATCCCGATTACACGATTGATGATAAGGCGGATACCATCCATAAAATTTCGTCGGTAAAGATTGAGGCACCGGGCCACTGTCCGCGCTATAGCGCCAGGTTGGTGGAAAATGTGAAAGTGAAAACCTCTCCGTTCTGGCTTCAGGATAGACTATTGTCTATTGGACTGCGTCCGATCAACAATATCGTCGACATCACCAATTTTGTCATGATGGAAACCGGTCAACCGCTGCATGGCTTTGATTTTGATTTTCTGGCAGAAAATCGAATCGTTGTCCGCACCGCCGCCGAAGGTGAGAAATTTATCACTCTGGATGAGAAGGAGCGGATACTGGGGGCGCAGATGCTTATGATCTGCGATGGTGTAAAAGCCGTTGGGGTGGGCGGCGTCATGGGCGGCCTTAACTCGGAGATTGAAGCTACCACCACCCGGGTGCTCATCGAAGGTGCCTATTTCAATCCGGTAAGTATCAGAAGAACTGCTAAAAAGTTGAGTTTAGGTACGGACGCTTCCCATCGCTTTGAACGAGGGGTGGACCCGGAAGGCACCGTCCGTGCCGTTAACCGCGCCGCAAAACTCATGGTTGAACTCGGTGAGGGCAACCTGGTTGAGGGAATTATCGATGAATACCCAAAACCCCAGACAGCAAAAAGCGTTGATTTGAGTGTAAAGCGGACTCACCGGCTGTTGGGTATCGAGCCGGACGCCAAACGGATTAAAGACCTTCTCGAATCCATTGAGTTTAAGGTCGAGAAAATAGCGTCCGAAAATGGTGATGAGCGGCTGACCGTCGTTCCTCCAACCTTCAGAGTGGATGTTTCAAGACCGGAGGATTTGATGGAGGAGGTAGCGAGGCTCTCAGGCTATAATAACATCCCGACTACTTTTCCCGCGATGCCGGCCGAAGGCCGAAGGTCGGACAACTATTTGGAACTCAGAAACGGGATAAAAAGATTCATGTGCGGCTTTGGCTTCACGGAAGCGATCACTTACAGTTTTGCTTCTGAATTGTCCGGCGACCGCCTGCGGCTTAAAGACAAGGATGCCCGGCGGGCCTTCATTCATATTTTAAATCCTTTGACGGAAGACCAGACGGTGATGCGTACATCGCTGGTGCCAGGTTTGATCGAGACTGCGGTCTACAATATCGCACGGCAGATTAAGAATCTGAGATTATTTGAAATCGGTAAAATATTTATTAAATCAGACCGGCAGGTCTTACCCCTGGAGCCCGAGATTCTAACAGCACTGTGGACCGGAACACGAAATGGCGCATCGTGGCACAGCCGGGAGATCCCATGTGATTTTTACGATATGAAGGGGGTCGTTGAAGGCTTGATCCATGCGCTCAAGATAGATAGGATCCGGTTTACCCAAATGCCGGAGGATTCCTGCGATTACACTCGCCACGGACACACGGCTCGAATTTTGGCCGAAGGCTTACAGGTGGGATTGGTGGGCGAGGTCCATCCCCGCGTGCGGCGTAACTTCGAATTGAAGCAAACAGCATTTATCATAGAACTCGAATTGGATAAAATTATTTCGCTGATTCCGCCGCCTACGGGCTCTAAACCGATCCCCAGGTTCCCCGCCATTTATAGAGACATCACTATTATTGTCGACCACGCAATTGAAACCCAAACGGTACTGGAGGCGGTTGACAATATCAGTGAAGACCTGGTGGAAAGGTTGCATTTATTTGATGTTTTTGAAGGCGATCCCATCGCTGCCGGCAAAAAAAGTGTTTCATTTCGTGTTACCTACCGGTCATCCACTAAAACGCTAGAAGACGATGATGTAAATGACCTGCACAGGGCGATTACAGACAAGCTTTTGAAAGCATTCGATGCCACTTTGCCCTAATCCGCTCAATGCAGGTCCAAGGGTTGAAAATGCAGGATCAAAAACCTTATCAGATAAAAATACCTGACAAGTTTTATTTTAAAATCGGTGAGGTCAGCAAAATCGCCGGACTACCGAGCCATGTATTACGGTTCTGGGAATCTGAATTTAAAAAGATAAAGCCGCGGCGCACAGAGTCGGGACAACGGTCGTACACCAAAAAAGATATCGAAATAATCCTGGAGATTAAGCATCTTCTCCATGAAAAAAAATTCACCATTGACGGTGCCCGTAAATTTATAAACGCTAAAGCCACTGCTGAATCGCCCGCCACTAGACGGTTCTTAGCGGATCTGAAAACGGAACTGGCAAGCATCAGGAATTTGCTCGACGGTAATTAGTTTGATGAAAATTATTGACAACCGTGAAAATTTGTCTTAGTTATTCTAATTTAAACGTTAAACGAGCGGGCATAGCTCAGTTGGTAGAGTACAAGCTTCCCAAGCTTGGTGTCGCGAGTTCAAATCTCGTTGCCCGCTCCAGAACAAGTTCGCCTTATCCTTATGTAAGGGCAGCGTTGGTAATATGGGTATAGTGTGGGATGAACTTAACTTTTTCCTTATGGTTATTGGTATGAACTGATAAACTTTCCCGCTGTGCATTAATAAGGTCTACCTGAGACATGAGGAAACGGGCGATAGCCCGTTTTTGCGTTTTTAACGAGGGTGTTCGCGGTACAGTGAAGACAAAGAATCGTCAATTTAAAAAAAACTCCGGGGCGGGAAACCGTCATCATTCACCTGTCAACGAAAAAAAAATTGTTGATCAGGTCGGGGCACTCGCCAAACCGGTGTGTGAATCCGAGGGTCTGGAGCTGATTCACGTTGAGTTTCAGCGAGAGTCCGGGGGTAGAATTCTACGCCTGTATATAGACAAGCCGGATGGGATCAACCTGAATGATTGTGTCGGTATCAGCCGCCAACTAGGAGATATTATAGATGTCAATCTGGATGATATCGGGCCGTTCAATCTCGAAGTCACCTCGCCGGGACCCTCACGTCCCCTGGCCTCAAAAGAGGATTTCGAAAAATTTAAAGGGAACCGGGTAAAAATCAAAACAAATCGATCGATTAACGGGCAAAAAAATTTTAAGGGCATCCTTTTAGGAATTTCCGGCGGACAGGTAAACCTTCAATTAGATAAGCAAATCATTGCCATATCGACTCAGGATATATTAAAAGCAAGGCTTGCAGATTAAAGTCGTCAGAAATTTAATCCCGCCGCAGCGGGAACAAAGAGGGATTGCTTGAGATTTGAGTTTTGGTCTCAATGATAAAGCCAAACTGAGCGGTTCCAGGTTCTGGGTTCAAGCCCGCCCTGGTGCGACGGGATGTGTCTATGAAATTGCTTTCACATTTTATGAAATTTGGTTTCCATCACCACATCTTGACATACCAGGTCTGGGCCAGGGGTTCAAAGGTTACAACCGATGGATACTGCTCATAATATTAATCAAAATCTGGTATACCCGTCATACCGCAGTTTGCGAAACGGATTTATAACCAGATGAAGACTCGATGCCATTGATACGAGCTATTCTGGGTTTTTTCAACCCGGAACGTTGAACCCTGAACCGCTCAACCTATGAAAATTTAAATGCTATGGAGCGATCTGATGTTTGTCTCAGACATAAAGCGTGTCGTTGAACAAGTTAGCCGGGATAGAGGTATTGACCGCGAAGTCCTTATCAGGGCTCTGGAAGAAGCGTTGCGATCTGCCGCCAGAAAAAAGTTCGGCAATAAGCTGGATATTGAAGTTCAATACAACGATGAGAGCGGTGAGATTGAGGTCTTCCAGTTTATGGAAGTAACAGAAGAGGTCACCGAGCCTGCAATTCAGATAAGCCTTGAGGAAGGGCGAAAGCTGGATCCTGAATGCGAGGTCGGCGACAGCCTCGGCACCAAGATGGATGCCACCACTTTTGGCCGTATCGCCGCTCAGTCCGCCAAACAGGTCATCATCCAAAAAATGAAGGATGCCGAAAAAGATGCTGTCTATGCCAACTTCATTGACCGAAAGGGGGAGATTGTAAACGGCATCGTGCAGCGGATCGATCGGGGCGACATCATTGTAAACCTTGGTCACACCGAAGGTGTCGTTCCGTCACGCGAGCAGGTACCTAGGGAATCGTATCGCCGGGGAGATCGGATTCGCGCCTATATCCTGGATGTGCTGCTTGAATCACGCGGTCCACAAATTGTTCTTTCCAGAACGCATCCAAACTTTTTAATTGACCTTTTTCGAACAGAAGTACCGGAAATCAGCGAAGGTATCGTAACCATTATGGGTGCTTCGCGGGAACCGGGTGTGCGTGCAAAAATTGCGGTGGCTTCAAATAATTCCGACATAGACCCTGTCGGAGCCTGCGTGGGTATGAAGGGCAGCCGGGTGCAAAACGTCGTGCAGGAACTTCGTGGCGAAAAAATCGATATCATTCCGTGGCATGTGGACGCGGCTAAATTCGTGTGCAACGCACTGGCCCCCGCAGAGATTTCCAGGGTTATTATAGACGAAGACAACCGTTCGATGGAAGTCATTGTTCCTGACGAATATTTATCCATTGCCATCGGTAAAAAAGGGCAGAACGTCAGGCTGGCATCCAAGCTTTCCGGCTGGCATCTGGATGTAAAAAATGAAACCCGTTATAGCCAGGTCATGCAAATCGGCTATGACTCACTTGTGGCTTTACCTGGAGTCGGAATCGGTTTAGCCGATGCATTATATGAGAGTGGTTTTTATTCGGCTGAAGAAATCAGCCAGGCAACCATAGAGGATTTGATCCAAATTAGAGGGATCGGGGAAGAAAAGGCCGAAAAGCTTCTGGATGCGGCACGCAATGCGATCGCACGAACAGAAGTGGATTCGGACGCTGAAACACCTTCCGAAACCGTAGCAAACAACGAACTCGGCGAAGAAGAAATCGAAGCGCAGACCGCTGAAGACAAGACCGCCGATATAGAAGATTCGCCGCAATCTGAACCGCCATCGGATGAGGCTGAATCGGACAAAAAATAGATTGATAGTGCAAACTTTAGGGGGAAGTAATGGCCAAAACCAGGGTTTATGAACTCGCCAGAGACCTTAACCTGACAAACCAAGTTCTGCTTAGTAGGCTGAGTGATCTTGATATCTCTGTCAAGAGTCATATGAGTTCTCTGGATGATGAAGCCGTTGCCAAGGTGAAAACAGTGTTTTTCGGAAAAAAAGAAGTATCCGTCGAGGAGACGCGCATAAAACCGACCGTCATTCGCAGACGCAGGAAAAAGGTACCGGTCGAAGTCGTGCCAGAACCCACACAGGATATCGTCGAAAAAGCCGCCGAACCGGAGTCCGCCGAAGAACTTGTCAAGAGTAAAGAAGCCCCTGGGGAGCAAGCGCCAGCCGAAGCCGTTGAAGAGATAGAGACCCCTGACAAAAAACCTACTAGAAAACTGGGAAAGGTCGATGAGAAAGTAGCCGAAGAGTTGGTTGAGGTCGATGTCGAACCGTTACAAGAGACGCCGGTCACCCTTAAGGAAAAGAAGCCTAAAAAAGTTAAGAAAGACATCGCCGCCAAGATTATCCAGCTACCTGTAAAGCCAGTGGAAAAACCGCCGGCAAAGAAAGTCGCCACGCCTGAAAAGCCCAAGGGCATCGTTAAGCGGATGCCGCCTCGTGCGCCCGAGGCAAAACGGGGTGTTACGATGCCGGAATTACCACCCAAAGAAACCAAGAAAAAGAAAGGGAGGCAAACGCCTGGCGATGATATTGAGGGCAACAAAAAATTCTTAAAAAAGAAAATTTCATTTCGTAAAAAATCGGTTATTGAGGGCGCAGCCCTATACGATAGAGGCTATAAAAGCCGTAAACCACGCAAGGGTGCCAAAGGCAAAGCGGCTGCCACGGGACAAAAAACTCAAATTACAACAGCCAAAGCAATCAAGCGCCGCATTAAAATCGATGATGCCATTGTTCTCTCCGAGCTGGCTAAAAGAATGGGGATTAAATCCGGTGATATGATAAAAACCCTCATGGACATGGGCGTTATGGCCACCGTCAATCAGAGCATCGACTATGACACCGCGGTTCTGGTTGCAGCCGAATTTGACTATGAAGTGGAGCGCGCCGCCTTTGAGGAAGAAGAAATATTAAAACAGATAACCGACGGTCCGGAAAAATTGCAGGAACGCCCGCCGGTGGTTACCATCATGGGCCATGTGGACCACGGCAAAACCTCCCTGCTCGATGTTATCCGCAAAACTCACGTAACCGAAACCGAAGCCGGCGGAATTACACAGCACATCGGCGCCTATCTTGTTGCTACCGATAGTGGTCAAATAGCGTTTCTTGACACCCCCGGTCATGAGGCGTTTACAGCCATGCGAGCCCGGGGCGCCAAGGTCACTGATATTGTCATATTGGTTGTCGCCGCCGATGACGGTGTCATGCCCCAGACGATTGAAGCCATCAACCATGCCAAAGCGGCAGATGTTCCGATTATTGTTGCGATCAATAAGATCGATAAGGCCAATGCCGATACCGAACGAGTCAAACGAGAGCTGTCCGAGAATGGGTTAACCCCTGAAGATTGGGGCGGTGATACGATTTTTATCCAAGTTTCCGCAAAACAGGAACAGGGCATTGACGAATTGCTTGAAATGATTTCACTGCAATCTGAAGTATTGGAACTGAAAGCCAATCCGGACAAACTGGCGTTCGGTCACGTGGTTGAAGCCAAAATAGACACTGGCCGGGGACCGGTCGCCACCGTCCTCGTACAAGGCGGTACTCTGCGAAACGGAGATCCGGTGGTATGCGGTATTCACTTCGGAAGAATCCGAGCCATGCTTGACGACAAAGGGGTTCAGATAGAATCCGCCGGTCCTTCTATTCCGGTTGAAATCCTTGGATTGTCAGGGGTGCCCGTGGCCGGTGATGAGATGATTGCTCTCGACGATGAGAGAAGCGCCAGACAGGTCAGTATGCACCGCATCCAACGGCAGCGTTCCAAAGAACTGGCCCAAACCAACAGAGTCAGCCTGGAAAATGTTTTTGAACAAATGCAGCAGGGCGAGATTAAAGATTTAAACCTTATAATTAAAGCGGATGTTCACGGCTCGATTGAGGCCCTCACCGAGGCTTTAACAAAGCTATCTAATGAAGAAGTGAAAGTAAACGTCGTGCATTCAGCCACCGGAACCGTTACCGAATCGGATATTCCTCTGGCGGCAGTGTCCAATGCGATCATCTTTGGTTTTAATGTGCGACCGACTCCCAAAGTTCAGGCAATTGCCGCCGAAGAAAATGTGGATATGCGCTTTTACAGTGTCATTTATGACGTCATCAAGGATGTCAAGGGTGCCATGGTGGGACTGATGGAGTCCACCTATGAAGAACACGTTATGGGCACAGCGGATGTTCGCGAGATATTTCAGATACCCAAAGTGGGCACCATCGCCGGTTGTTATGTGACCGATGGAAAAATTGAACGGGGAAAGAATATCCGTGTTGTCAGAGATGGCGTTATATTATATGAAGGCAAAAATTCCTCCCTGCGGCGGTTTAAAGAGGACGCCAAAGAAGTACAGGCCGGTTATGAATGCGGCATCGGGATTGAACGTTTCAATGATATCAAAATCGGTGATGTGCTGGAGTGCTATTACCTGGAAGAAATCAAACCGGCAATTGAATAAGGTATATTAAATTTCAAATAACAAGCACCAAATTTCAAATAATTCTCAAATTACAATATTCAATGACCAAAACTGCCTTGAGATCGGAATAGGCAATATTTTTAACTACAGGTCTCACACTTTGATAAATTGAGATGCTCTTTCTTCATTATCAATGACAAGTTTGGAATTTTGAATTTTTGTCATTGTGATTTGTTTGATATTTGTGATTTGGAACTTGATATTATGCAAAAAAATTCCTTAAGTATTCAATCCATCAAAATTGATATTTAATTCAATTGAGGTATTCGCCACTAACTAAAATGGTTGTCGGGACCGGACTAATCACACTGAGGCTGCATGATTGTCGATCTTTGAAAGGCAAACGCAAAATTGTCAAATCGATGATCAACAGATTACGCAACAATTTTAATGCATCTGTGGCCGAAGTGGGCTCAAACGATATCTATCAGAAAGCGGAAATCGGCCTTTCACTGGTCGGTAACGACGCGGCGCTGATTAATTCTAAAATCGACAAGCTTTTCAACATGGCCGAAGATATCGGTCTGGCGGAAATAGTCGATACGGAAATGGAAATAATTCATTTATGACACCCTTTTCCCGAGCAGACAGGGTAAGCGGTTTAATCCAGGAGGTCCTCTCAAATTTGTTAAAAAAGGACATCCACGATCCTCGTTTGAAAATGGTGACGATCACAAATGTAAAAATGTCGCGCGATTTGAGACTGGCCCGTATTTATTTCTCAATTTACGGTGACAACAGTAAGGCGGAAGCGGCTGCCAAAGGTTTTGAAAGCGCGCGCGGATTCATTAAACGAAGTCTAGCGCGCAAACTAAGTCTGCGCTATATGCCGGATTTAACTTTTTTTTATGACGAATCTTTTGACTACGGATCTCATATTGATGAATTGCTGAAAAGAGTATTGACGGAAAATGGACGAAATAATCAATCAAATTAAAAGAGCGCAACATCTTTTACTGGCCTCCCACTGCAATCCGGATGGAGATGCCGTCAGTTCTTTGCTGGCCATGGGTCTGGCATTGGCCAAACTGGATAAAAAAGTTACAATATACAACGCCAGCCCGATTCCGGCCGTCTATCGATTTCTGCCTTCAGCGGAGCGAATTGTCCGACATATTAAAAAAACAACGACTTATGATACAGCGCTTATCCTGGATTGCGGCCACATGTCACGGGTTGGCGAAGCTCACAGGAAGATCAGTCAAATACCGGTCATCATTAATATCGATCACCACGTCACAAATACCGGTTTTGGCAACATTCAACTCGTCGACCCGGGCGCCTGTTCCACAGCGGAAATCGTCTACGACTTGATAAAAGCTATAAACGCTCCCATAGACAAAGCCATTGCAACGTCCATATATACCGGTATCCTGACCGATACGGGATCATTTCGGTTTTCTAATACCAACCAGGCCGCCTTTGCCATCAGCCAGGAGATGGTGCTATACGGTGTCGAACCTTATAATGTTGCCACCCTTACAAATGCCATGTTTACAGAAACAGAAACCCAGCCGGAAGATGTAGACGGTATGATCAATTATGCCAGACGGATCGAGGACGTCAAAGTGGCCGCCCTGATCCAGGAACAAAGAAACGGTAATGTAAAATCAAACGAGTTACGCAAATTTCATGTAAGCCTGCGTTCCGACGGATCGGTCGATGTGGCGGCCATCGCAGGATCTTTTGGAGGAGGCGGGCATTCCAGCGCGGCGGGATTTCAGGTCGAGATGACCATGGCGAAATTAAAATCTGAAATTATTACGTTGTCTAATGATTTGTGATGGTAAAAGGCCGATTACAGACCTTTTAGTCCATTGCTGAAAAATGGCGTTAACTTCCATAATATAAAGCAATTGCACAAAAATTGGACAATCAGGATACTGGT
>CALZJV010000084.1 GCA_945787595.1 uncultured Desulfobacterales bacterium
AAAAGTCCGATTTCATGTTTCTGCTATCTATCTGCACTATTAACCAACCAAATTTATTGCATATATTCATATCGTATCCAATACGTATGGCCAAAGCTGTTTTAGAATCTTAAAAACAGTCTCCAAACTGCGATTCATCCCCCTAACCATACCAAATATCCCAATCCTCCAGTTCAAGAACCGGTCATTTCGGCCTACAGGTTGCATTTGATATGGTTCAAAATATAATCCAGTTTTTCCATACTGTCACTATCCGGATTCTCTGTTTGCTTTCATGGAAGGAGAGTGGGGACAGTCGGATCTTTCGCTATATGAAAAGACGATGCAAAAATTGGCCGAACTGGTTTCGGGCCTTGATTACGTTTACCCCTGCCACACGAAACCGCTGGTGGATCCCGCGATGCTAATTGATGCCGCAAAGGCTTTTCATATCGTTAACAGGGGCAAAGCGGATTACAAATTGGAGGAGTATTATTTCAAGAAGATGAGGGTTTACGAATTTGACGGTTTTGAAATATTAACATTGGATCGCTAGTGTCAGGTCCTAGGCCTTTTCAGTTTCGGTCCTCAGATCGCCTTGAATTTTGGGAAAAAACTTGCCAGATAAGCTAAACAGGCTTTTATGGCATCTTCAGCGCGATACCTGTCGGCGGCAATCAGTGATTCTACCCAGAATCCATCCATCATGGCCGTCAGTGTCTGTGCAATCGCCGCCAGGCTCATGTTGTGAGAATTAAAGTCTTTATCTACGATTTTTCGCAAAATGTTTTCTAACGCATTATCCCATTCAAGGTCATGGGCGGCACATATTTCAAGATAAGTCTTGCGGGACGGGGCTTCGCCCCAGTAGGCAACCCATATGGCGATTTTATTAGGATCTGCGATGGGTGGTGTCAGGATGGTTTTTATCACCTCTGTTATCTGATCCACCGGCAACGGTCCGGCATCGGCAATGGCCTTTCTCCAGGCAGCATCAAATTCGAAGTAGTTGGCGCGCAGGGTTTCCAGCAGGAGTTGTTCTTTGCTTTGAAAATGGAAATTGCCGATACCCCGCGAAAGACCGGCCCGTTCAGCGACCTTGGCCATGGTGACACCGGAGAAACCCTCACGACCGATAACTTCCATGGTGGCCTCGATAAGTTTTTGCCGGGTAATCTGCTTCTGCTCGACCCGTGTCACAGTGTTTGTTTGCTTCAGGCTATTCATGGTATCCTCAGTAATTTCTATTCGTTAGCGACTGAACTAGATTTGATTCCCATTAATATGTCATTGGCTTCATTTTTTTCTTGACAGTAACATTGGTTATACGTATAGTCAACGAAAAAATTGCAGGCCCGTATGCTACCGAGAGATACGATCTGCCTATTGCAGATCGAATCAATGTCTTGGCTGCCCCGCTGAATCGGGATGCAAGCAGAAGCCACTCCCACAGAATACATAAATGAATCAGCGTTAATCCGCGAAAATCAGTGTCCCAAAGAGCAAATTAGATAGGGGCGAATCATGGTAGATAAATTTCGCTTTAAAAATCGTTCTGCACTCATCACCGGTGCCGGCAGTGAAACCGGTATCGGCTTTGCTGCCGCACAAACCCTTGCAAACGGCGGAGCCGCGGTAGCCCTTACGTCCACTACTGACCGAATTTTTGAAAGAGTAAAAACCGTTGAAATTATAGGCACCGATGCTAATGGATACACAGCCGATCTCATGGATCGTGATCAGGTTAAGGAGCTGGCGAACAGCGTCATCAGTGATTTCGGCCGCATTGAGATTCTGATCAACAATGCCGGCATGGTGCAGGTCGGAAAAGAAGAGTCATTTGTCAACATGGTGGACCTGTCACCGACCGAATGGGATGAATCCATCGAACGTAATTTAAATACCTGCTTTAACATCACGCATGCCGTGCTGCCCCATATGATAAATAACAATTATGGTCGTATTGTAAATGTTTCGTCTGTTACCGGACCGCTGGTGAGCAATCCGGGCGAAACTGCCTACAGTGCCGCCAAGGCCGCTATGGTCGGCATGAGCCGCAGCCTGGCAATCGAAGTGGCTATGTACAATATTACGGTGAACAATGTTGCCCCGGGCTGGATCGGCACCGGATCGTCCACGGAAGAAGAAAAAGTGGCGGCCGAGAATACCCCCATGGGCCGTGCGGGTTCATCGCAGGAAGTTGCCGACCTGATTGCATTTCTGGCTTCGGACGAGTCCACCTACATTACAGGGCAGATGATCGTCATCGATGGTGGGAACACTATCCAGGAATACAAAGGGCCTTCGGATCTTTATTATTAAGTTTTTAGGACACGGATAAACACAGATTTACGCGGATTTGGTAAAATCTTTATACCCTCTTCTTTACATACCACCTCACCGGGCTTCTTTTGCTGGGAGGATGGTAATGGAAAAGTTTCAGCAGCTTCGCTGCAAGAAAATAATATCTGAGTTAATCCGTGAAAATCCGTGTCCCAAAATTTACAAAGGCTTATTTCATGCAAAATGACAACCAACAGGATAGGGCAGTACTGATCACCGGCGGCTCCGGCGGTGTCGGCCGGGTCAGTGCCGATCAGATATATACCCCTGATTCGTGGGGTCTTGAGGGTCGGAGCAGATTTATATAGCGATTGGACGATTTTCTGGTAATTAAAAGTGGAACGGACGAAAACGCACAGACTCAGCGTCGACCCAACAACCCTGAACGTTGAACCCTGAACCTTTTGCCTTGAACCCAAATCGGAGATTTGCCAATGGATGCAACCAAGCTTGCTAAGCTACGTGAAAAATATTCAAATGAAAAGGCACTTGAATCGGAAAATCAGATCGACAATCGGGTACCTTACGCCGGTGTATCCACCCTGCTGGATATGCCCCATCAACCGGGGCTGAAAGATATCGAAATCGCTCTAATTGGCGTGCCTTTTGATCTGGGAGTTTACAACCGGGCCGGTGCACGTCTGGGTCCCAAGGCGATTCGTAATGTGTCGATGTTTGGATCTTTCAATCACCACAATAATATCAGCCCCTCTGCTTTGTGCAGGATTGCGGATATCGGGGATGTGCCGGTTGATCACCGCTACAATCTGGATGAAGGCATTCGGGACATCGAGAAGTACTATCATAAAGTCCTTGATGAAGGTGTTGTGCCGCTGACAGCCGGTGGTGATCATTCCATCACCTATCCGATACTCAAGGCGGTGGGGCGTGATGCACCCGTAGGGCTTGTCCATGTGGATGCCCATTGTGACACCGACGGGTGGATGGCCAATTCAAAGTTTTATCATGGTGCGCCGTTTCGCAATGCCGTGCTGGACGGGGTTTTAGATCCCGAACGAACCATTCAGATTGGTATCCGTGGGCCGTCTGAACCGGTTTGGAAATTTTCATATGAATCCGGCATGACGGTGATCCACATCGAAGACTTTGTTGACTTAGGCGTAAAAGAGGTTATTCAAAAGACCTGCGAGGTAGTGGGCGATGGTCCCACCTATATATCGTTTGATGTGGATGGCCTGGACCCGGCCTACGCACCGGGCACCGGAACCCCTGAAACTGGCGGTTTGACGACGCGTGAAGCCCAGGCCCTGATCCGGGGTCTGCGGGGCCTGAATCTGGTTGGCGGCGATGTCGTCGAGGTCGCGCCGCAGTATGATCCCACCACCAACACAGCCAGAGCCGCGGCCCAGATGATGTTTGAGATTCTCTGCCTCCTGGCAGAAGCGGCAGCAGGCAGGCGATAAGGCTAGAAAGCTGGGAGGCAAGCAGGCTTGAAAGCCTGGAGGCTATGAGGCTGGGAGGCTAAGGGATTAGGAGGACAAAAAGCAAGGAGGCTGGGAGGACAAAAATTAAATTAGATTGGATCCTTTAAGCTTTATAGCCTTCAAGCCTTCCGGCTTTCCAGCCATAAATGTTATGAACCAATCACAACTAACATTAAAAGGAGATGTTTCACAATGAAAAGCAGCAAAGAATCAATATTACAGGAACTGAGAGACCGCACACCAAAGTCAGGTGAATACTGGGAGCAGTCCAAGGACCTGGTGCCGGGCGGATTGATGAGCGGGGCGCGCAAAATGGAGCCTTATCCGGTGTATGTCGAGCGCGGTAAAGGTGCCTACATCTGGGACATCGACGGCAACCGCTATATCGATTGCGCCATGTCGTTCGGTGTCCATGTGCTGGGCCATGGGCCGGAAGTGGTATTGAAAGCCCTGCATGAGCAGTGTGAGTTGGGAATGAGTTACGGCACCCCCCACACGCGGGAGGTGGAATTCACCCAGCGGCTGATCGAGTGTGTGCCCTGTGCTGAAATGGCCATGGTCTGTAACACTGGTACCGAGGCTACTCTGCTGGCATGGCGCCTGATGCGGGCGGCCAGCAACAAACCCAAGATTGCCAAATTCGAAGGCTGCTACCACGGCTGGCATGACTACGCCCAGTGGAGTGTGATGGTCGATCCGAAAAACATGGGCCCGGCCGAGCGTCCCAACATGACACCCGGGTCCGGGGGTATCCCCGATGGCGCCCGTGACACCATGCTGATGCTGCCGTTTAATGAAAGCGCTTTCCAGATAATCGAGGAGCACGCCCATGAACTGGCCGGCGTGGCCATCGAACCGGTTCTGGGTGGCGGCATGTTGACCGTCGACAAAGCTTTCCTGGAAAAGCTGCGCGAAGTTACCCGCAAAGCCGGCGTATTGCTGCATTCCGACGAAGTGATTACGGGGTTTCGTCTGGCCCTGGGCGGCTGTCAGGAACTGACCGGCGTGCTGCCGGATGTGGCCACCTACGGCAAAATCATCGGCGGCGGGTTACCGGTCGGTGCGATAGCCTGTTCCAAGGACATGGTAGCGATCGCCCAGAAAACCGACGACGGTTTCTCGGCCGCCGGGACCTTCAGCGGCAACCCTCTGACCCTGACCACCGGCGCGGCCACACTGAAGTATCTCCAGGAAAACGGTGATATTTATCCCGACATGCTTGCCAAAGGCGAATTTCTGCGCAACGGTTTCAATGAATATTGCACGTCCCAAGGCTACCCGTTCTGCATGACCGGGATCGGGTCGATGTTCCAAATTCACGCCAAACCGGACCTGCCGCGCATCCCGCGGGATCTGCTGGGCCAGGACGAGGACGCCCTGGGCGAATTGCAGCTGCATTTCCGTTTGAACAATATCCTGCTGCCCTGGATGCACCTGGCTTTTTTCTCTGCTGCCCATACCCAGGAAGATATTGAAGAAATGCTGCGGGCCTTCAAGGCTTCTGTGGCGGGCGTGATGGAATCAAGATCCTGACCCTGCATGCGCGCGCGGCCACACCCGAGTTTTCGATCAAATGCAAAAAATTCTTAAAGATGGCTATCTGTATGCATCTGGGAATAAATGGACGGGGCTTTACATTAAATTTTTGTTATGCGCAGTTTTGTTTTACGGGCTAACCGGCCACGGGCCAACGGGCATACGGACCCACACGCGAGCAAATCACAAGTTTATCACATAGGAAAATCATCATGGCCACTTGCGGCGAGAAGATTGTTGAGCTTATCGAGGCATACGGAATCGATACTGTTTTCGGCATTCCGGGTGTCCACACGCTGGAATTGTACCGCGGGCTGTCGGGGTCTAAAATCCGGCACGTCACTCCTCGGCACGAACAGGGAGCGGGATTTATGGCCGACGGATATGCGCGGGCTGCGGGGAAACCAGCGGCTTGTTTCATCATTACCGGTCCGGGCATGACCAACATTTTAACTGCCATGGGGCAGGCCTATGCCGATTCTGTTCCCATGCTGGTGATTTCAAGTGTGAACAATACGGAGCATCTGGGCATGGGCCAGGGGCGCCTGCATGAATTGCCCTTTCAACGCAATCTTGTTTCCGGGGTTGCGGCTTTCAGCCACACCTTGATGCGGCCAGAGGAACTGCCCGAAGTATTAGCCCGGGCGTTTACGGTGTTCCGCAGCCAACGTCCGCGGCCGGTTCATATTGAGATCCCGATCGACGTTCTGGCAATGTCGGCGGATTCTGTCGCAAGTGTTCTGCCGATCATTCCGGATCGGTCGGGACCGAACTCGGCTGTCATCGAGCACGCAGCTGAAATATTGCGATCCGCCAAAGAACCAATGGTATGGTTGGGCGGGGGCGGCAGAGATGCCGCCGATGAGTCCATAAGGTTAATCGAATTTCTGGATGCGCCGACGGTTAACACCTCCAACGGTTCGGGGATACTGCCGACAAGCCATCCCCTATGTGTGGGCTTAAATATCGGATTTGGGGTTGTGGCGGACGCATTAAAGCAGGCGGACGTAGTGCTGACTGTGGGGACGGAAATCAGTGAGACCGATACGTTTATTGACGGGCTTAAATTCGAGTTCAACGGAAAATTGATTCGGATCGATATCGACCCCGGCCAGTTGTCGAGAAACTGGCCGGCAGATCTGGCCATTATGAGCGATGCCCGATTGGCCCTGGCGGCATTGAACCGGGCCCTGGGAGTACCACCTGAAACAAAGCCTTCACCGGATTCAGATGGCGCGAGAAGGACAGCAGAATTGCGCAGGTGGGTGAAAGAAAGCTGGTGGCCGGAATGTGCACCTCAGAAGCGCATTATGGACACCATCCGGAAGGCTTTACCGCGGGTGATCATTGTCGGTGATTCTACCCAGCTGATATACAATGCCCTGCACTCGCTTGAATGCAGCCGGCCGCGATCCTTTTTTCATTCGGCCACCGGTTTCGGAACATTGGGGTATGCCTTGCCGGCAGCCATTGGTGCCAAACTGGCCAAACCGGATCGACCTATAGCAGCAGTGATCGGCGATGGCGGGATACAGTTCACATTGGCCGAGCTAGCATCCGCCGTTGAGGCCAAGGCCCCGGTGGTTGTGCTGCTCTGGAACAATGGCGGCTACGGAGAAATCAGAAGATGTATGCGGACCAGGGAGATTTCTCCTATCGGCACCCAGACCTACACACCGGATTTTCTGGCTATCGCAAAAGGGTTCGGTTGCCTGGCTGAGCGGGCCACCGGGGTTGAGCATCTGCACGAATTGCTGCAGGCAGCGAATCAGGCCGAGGTACCGACCTTGATTGAAATTAGAGAAGACGCCGAATTTGAAAAATAAATATCTCAGCGGTCTCCGCGGTGAATGGATTTTTCTTTTGTATTTATGTCCAGGAGAGTGATTGATAAATCCCTAAAATATTTGGGGGAAGGTATGAACATTCCGGCAGACAAGTTTAAAGTATTGCTTTTGGAGATCTTGAAGCATGGCGGCAGTGATGAGTATGAAGCTGAAATCGTCGCCGACCATTTGATTCAGGCCAATTTGCGCGGGCATGACAGTCACGGGGCAATGATGGTCAGCTGGTACATGGCCTGGGTCAAAGAGGGTAATCTCAAGCCCAACACGCCCGCCGGGAAAGTCAAAGACGAGGGTGCCTTCCTGGTTTTTGACGGTCATCGGGGTTATGGCCAGCGGACCGCCCGGGAGGCCCTGGGTGCCGGCATCATACGCTGCCGGGAAATCGGCATCGCAACTGTGACGCTCAAGGATTCAGGCCACATCGGACGCCTGGGAACCTACGGAGAACAGGCTACGGAGGCCGGTCTGGTATCACTCCATTTTGCGAATGCCCACGATTTCCCCCTGGTGGTGGCTCCTGTGGGCGGCAAAAAGCCTCTCTTTATGACGAATCCCATCTGTTTTGCCATGCCGGGGACGGATAAGACCGCACCGATTGTAATGGATTACGCAACCAGCAGCATGGCATATGGCAAAGCAGAAGTGTATATGAACAAAGGAATCCCTGCGCCCCTTAATTCAATCGTAGACCACGAGGGCCGACCCACCACGGATCCGAAAGTTCTATTTGAGGAGCCATATGGTAGTTTGCTGCCGTTCGGCGGGCATAAAGGTTACGGTCTGATGATTTTCTGCGAACTCCTGGCCGGCTGCCTGAGTGGTGGCGGGCCGGTGAATACATACGGGCAAGAATCAACCGGAACTGTCAACAACCTGTTTTCGATTCTGATCGATTCATCCTGTCTGGTGGATCAGCCTCGGCTTCAGGGACTGGTGGACGGACTGGTGGCCTATACAAAGGCATGCCCGCCGGTAAACCCGGATCAACCGGTGATGATGCCGGGAGATATAGAGCGGGCGACTCTTGCGGAGCGGCAAAAATCAGGTATTCCAGTTGATGATAATTCATGGGCAGCGATACTCAAGGCATGTGATACAGTGGGGTTTTCTCAACAATCAGCAGAGGCGTTCATTAAGCAAAGCCCTTCGTGAATAATGGTAAAAGCCGTCTTATGGATTATAATTGCCTATAATAAGGGATGATGATTAAAATGAGCGCCGCAGACAATTTAATCCTGCCGCCAATGTACAGGGTTCGGCAGAAATTATCCGTGCCACCGGCAGTGGACGTAACAGCAGAGATTGAACGCGAATGGATCAAAATAAAAGAACGGATCAATATTGCCGGCGAGGCACGCGTAGCCGTGGGAGTCGGCAGCCGGGGCATCGCCAACCTGGTTGAGGCAGTCCGCGCGGTGGTGGCGCATCTAAAAGCGGCCGGCACGCAACCGTTTATTATTCCTGCAATGGGTTCCCACGGCGGCGCGACTGACGAAGGACAGATTCAGGTGTTATCCCATCTCGGGATCACCGAAGAGGCTGTTGGTGCGCCGGTCGTGGCGACCATGGACGTTCAGCCCATGGGCGCGGTGGATGGCATTCCCCTTTTCCTGGACCGACTGGCCTTTGAAGCCGACGGCATTGTGTTGATCAATCGCGTGAAGCTGCACACCGACTTTTCCGGGCCCACCGAAAGCGGGATCATCAAGATGATGGCCATCGGACTGGGCAACCAGGTTGGAGCGGATCACTATCACCGGCTGGCCGTGGTGCGCGACATGTATGAGATATTCAATCGCGCCGGTATGGCCCTGATTGAGCAGACCAATTTTTTATTCGGCGTCGGGCTTGTTGAAAATCAGAATCACCAGGCGTGCATAGTGAAGATGGTGACAGCCGGTATGCTTCCGAAAGCTGAGGAAGAACTGCTCACCAAAGCCAGAGAATACTTTCCCAGACTTCCACTGGATGACGTCGACCTTTTAATCATCGATGAAATCGGTAAAAACATCAGCGGCAGCGGTATGGACCCCAATGTGACCGGCCGCGTATCGTCCCCTTTTGTTCAAAAACCGCCGGGCCCCAATGTTACGCGGATCTTCGTGAGAGATTTGACGGGGGCCAGCGAGGGCAACGCCATCGGAATCGGCGATGCCGATTTCACCACTTGGCGGCTGGTCGAAAAGATCGACCTGCATAAAACCGCGATGAATTGCGTCACAGCGTGCGGACCGGAAGGCGGGCGGATACCCCTCAACTATAACACAGACCGGGAGGCAATTGCGGCCGCCCTGATGACCATCCGCCCCTACACGCTGGAGGATTTGAAAATCGTGCACATCAAAAATACACTGGAACTCGGAATAATAATGGTTTCCCAGGGTTGCCTTGCGGATCTGGAAGCCAGGCCGGATGTTTCCATCGATCGTGAGAATATTCAATTGGAATTTGATTCACATGACAACCTTATATCAAAATTGGAATGAATATCACAGATTAGAGTTTACGAAGAAATAAGTTCACAATTTTAGGCGTTGAGGCGTCCGATTGGCAAGGCGCGAAAACGCAGGAATATCTGGATATTCCGAGGGTTCGCAACGCAGCCAAGCGGGATGTATCGGCGCATAAAATGTGAAGTTATTTTTGAGTGAGCCCTCAGCCTCTCGAGGTATCTATGCTGTCAAAAATGTCTTATCGGGATAAAGGGAAAGGCTTAAACACATCTCAATTTATGTGATAAAAGATGCCGACAAATGGATATGGTTTAGCCTTTCCACTTTCTTTTGGAATATCGCCGCAGCATCTCAGTGGAGAACAGCAGAAGTACCGAAAAAATGATCAACAGCGACGCCACTGCTGAAATTGTCGGATTGATCGACACCCGGATGCCGTCCCACATTTGCTTTGGTAATGTCACGGTTCTACTTCCGCTGATAAAGATTGCAATTACGACCTCATCAAAAGAAGTAATAAATGCAAACAAAGCCCCCGTAATGACGCCTGGTCGTATCAAAGGGAAAGTCACTTTTATGAACGTCATCAACCGGCTGGCGCCCAGACTGAGAGCGGCCCGCTCCAGGGTGATGTCAAAGCCCTGCAGGGTCGCCGTCACATTCACGACCACAAACGGCAGTGCCAGGCAGGTGTGCGCCATCACCAGCCCCCACATGGATCCGATCAAATGAAGTTCGGAAAAAAAGTAATACAGAGCAACCCCCACAATAATAAATGGAATGATTAAAGGCGACAGCAATAGGCCGTAAATCAGTTTTTTCCCTTTAAAATTTCCGCGCACGAGGGCCAGCGAAGCCAGTGTCCCGAAAAACGTTGCACACAGCATGGTAAGTATGCCCACTTTGAAACTGAGAAGGGTTGCCGAAATCCAGGTTCGACTGCCGAAATAATCGGCGTACCATTGCAGTGAAAATCCCTGGGGCGGAAACTGAAGGAATCGCGCAGAACTAAAGGAGATCGGGATAATCACGAATATGGGAAGAATTAGAAATAAAAAAATAATAGCGCACAGAAGATAGAGAAGCCATTTTCCGGAGAAAAATTTCGGGCTGCCCGTCTGATTTGCGTCCATCATTTCATCCGATTTGTTCTAATTTAAAAAAGCGGGTATAAATAAAGAAAAATACGGCAGTGGCCAACAGCAGCAACAGGGCCAGTACTGCCCCAAAGCCCCAATTCAGTAATGAACTGACCTGCTCTTCTATCAGCATCGAGAGCATAATATCTTTTCGTCCGCCCAGAAGCGCAGGGGTGATGAAAAATCCCAGGGAATATATGAAAACCAGGAGGCATCCGGCACCAATGCCCGGCAGGCTGAGGGGCAAATAAATACGGATGAAAGCCTGAAATTTGCTGGCCCCCAGACTGCCGGCCGCCTGCAGCAGCCCACGCTCGATGCCTTTCATCACGCTGAACAGAGCCAATACCATGAAGGGAGTCATCATCTGGACCATCCCGACATTTACGGCAAAGGTTGTATAGAGCATCTTTACCGGTTGATCAATGAGCTCCAGATAGATGAGGATCTGGTTGATGATCCCTTTTCTGCCCAACAAAACCATCCAGGCATAGGTCCTC
Source organism: uncultured Desulfobacterales bacterium (assembly GCA_945787595.1). The sequence goes on from CALZJV010000084.1 coordinate 11,243, forward strand.
ACCAGCAGGCTGGTCCAGAACGGAATTAGAACCAGAATCATCAGGAGATTGCGTGCTCGTTCGGATACCACCGTTAAAAGGTAGGCAATGGGGTATCCGATCAGAAGGGCGGTAAGGGTAACCGTAAAGCTGATCTTAAAGGTAATCCATAGAACTTTGAAAAAAACCGGATTGTCTAACAAATGAACCAGGTGTTCTAAGGTCGGTGCCGGGTCAAAGACACTTTTCGATAGAAACAGGGAGATCGGGAAAATGAAAACGACTGCCAGAAAAAAAACACTCGGTGTGATGTAAAACCATCCGAATTCAGTGGGCACTTTTGAAGACCACATTTTGGTGTATCGCCTATTTGCTGTTGTTTTGGAGTGACCCACTTGGAACTCTTGTCTTTGTTTAGCCTTGATTATTTTAAATTCCAGACCCTCCACCGATAGAGGGCCTGGGGTTTGAGTCAGGTTTCAGCAAGGGGCCTATTTCAATATCCAGCTTTTCCACCTCTCGGTGATCTCCTTGTCTCGGTCAGCCCACCACGCGGCTTTGGGCACCCAGGTCATTCCCGCATAGTTGGGGGAGGACGGCACACGCTCAGCAATGGCTTTGGGCATATGTTCAAAAGCTTTTTTATTAATGGGGCCGTATTGCATCAGGGTGTTGAATTCAGCCTGCGGTTTGGCGCGAGTAGTATAGGCGATAAACTGCATTGCTTCCTTAACCTTCTTGGAGCCCTTTAGAATGACAAGCCATTCCGGATTCACGCTGGCCTGGTTAAACGATATGCCTGCCGGAATGCCGTCTTTTATGATATTGGCGATTCTACCGCTGTAAGCATAAGTCATATCAACTTCCCCGTCGGTCATTAGTTGGGCCGGCTGTGCGCCTTTGGTCCACCAGACCGCGATATGCGGTTTGATCTTATCCAGGCTTTTGAAGGCACGATCCACATCCAGCGGATAAAGTTTGTCCATGGGCACGCCGTCGGCCAGCAGAGCGATTTCAATCATGTCATAGGGGCCGTTAAAAAGCGCACGGGCCCCTGGAAATTTTTTAACATCCCAAAAATCCGCCCAGGATTTCGGATAGTTGTCGCCCGGATATTTTTCAGTATTATAGGCAAGAGCCCCGCCCCAGAGTTCGATGCCGACTGCATGGGAATGCACCGCCTCAGGCAGCAGGTCGGTTTTATCGATGACCGTATAGTCCAAGGGCTCGAACAATCCTTCCTTCATCCCCTTGTGCAGCATTCGGTCTTCGATATCCACCACATCCCACTCAATATTACCGGTATCCACCATGGCTTTCATTTTAGCAAAATCGGCATAGGAGGTGACGATGACTTTGATGCCGGTCTCCTTTTCAAATGGTTCGATCATTGCTTTGACAATGGCCTTCTCATAGGTCCCGCCCCAGGAGCAGAGAACAATTTCCTTATCCGCGGCATAAACCGTGCCGGTGAACAGCAAAACGAAGGTAATAAAACAGAATACGAGTCTCTTCATGTTTGGTGTCATTTTGGCCTCCTTTTAGATAAATAAGTTAATAAACATGCTGCAGTTTTAGCGATCACCTCCTTTCAATATCGAAGTTTCTAATCACAGCTCTCACGTACCTTGCTGTACTGATATCAGTCAACTATTCTGGCCTCATGCCACTTCCATCCTATCTTGACCGGCTGGTTGCGGGCAAAAATCTCATCCGCATTTTTTGTTCGTGTTCGGTTGGAGTATTTCACGGTTAATTTCTGGTCGTCCGAAATTTTGACCTCATAGCGGTCCAAATCACCGATATAGATATGCGCGCTGATAACGCCGTCGAGGCTGTTCCATTCGCCGGGCGATTCTTCAAAACCGGAATTGAAATCCAATTTGACTGAAATAAAATGTAACTTTTCAGGGCGGACGGCGATGCAGACCCGGGCGCCCACGACCAGATCTTTCTCCTTCGGAATCTTGAATTGATTGCCGTGGTCTGAAGCAATATGGTAAGCATCTGGATCTTCGCGGGTTACCCGTCCTTGAAGGAAATTGGTCTCGCCGATAAAGCCGGCCACAAAACGGTTTGCAGGAAGCTCGTACAGATCTTTAGGGGTGCCGATTTGCTCCACGCGGCCCTGATTCATCACGACGATGCGATCGGACATGGTGAGCGCTTCGGATTGATCGTGGGTTACGTAAATGGTCGTAATGTGGAGTCTTTCCTGAATCGACTTGATTTCCAATTGCATGGCTTCTCTGAGATTTTTATCCAGCGCTCCCAGCGGCTCATCCATCAACAAGATGGGCGGTCTAAATACCAGGGCTCGTGCCAAGGCCACGCGCTGCTGCTGACCGCCGCTTAACTGTTTGGGGTAGCGGTTTCCGAACTCGGCCAAATGGACCAGATCGAGGGCATCGCGCACTTTAGCTTTAATATCATTGGCATCAAGTTTTCTCATTTTAAGCGGAAAGGCAATGTTTTCTGCGATCGTCATATGGGGGAAGAGGGAATAGTTCTGAAAGACGATACCCAGGTTTCTCTTGTTGGCGGGCTTTGAGATAATGGATTCGTCTCCGATGCGGATGTCTCCTGCCGTCGGAAAGATGAAACCGGCTACGAGCATCAGCGTTGTGGTCTTGCCTGATCCGCTGGGACCCAGGAAAGTGATGAATTCACCTTTTCGAATATTAATCGAAAAGTTGTTTAAAGCAACGAAATCGCCGTATTTCTTGGTTAAATTCTCTAAACGAATTTCGGCGGCACTGCTTGAAATCTGACCTGCCAGATTTTCTTCACGCTTGGGAGAGTTGGGTAGCCTCATGGTGTATCCCTTTTAAAAACATCATGAAGGTTGTCTATCAGGAATCAAAACCGAATTCAATTAGCTTTTGGTGGTTAAATGAGGGGTCGGGGAGTTTCTCAGAGCCGACCCGCTGCATGGATAATCGCCACCGAAACCGCATGAACTCGACCCTAAGGCCTCGTAATGAATGAACAGTAATCAAAAT
>CALZJV010000085.1 GCA_945787595.1 uncultured Desulfobacterales bacterium
GAGAATTTTCAGGAGGAGCTAACAAAGAACCCAAACAATTGGCGGGCCCGACAGCAACTCGGGCTTGCCTATCTGAAAACCGGCCAGAATGATAATGCAATTGCCGAATTACAATACGTGCTCGGGCAAGAGCTGGAAACGTCAACTGCTTTCGCTTTCGCACCAAGGGATTTTGAGCGCGGACTGGGGCAAAAGCCGGGAGATCCTCTTGCCAATTATTATTTGGGGCTCGCATATCTGTATAATGGCCAGCGAAGCGAAACCGTTGAAACTTGGAAATCTTACCAAAACAAACGAGAGCCGCTAGTGGAGAAAAAAATTAAAAAACAAATAATCCCAATTGAAATTTTTGATAGTATTCATTTGGCCCGGCAAGCCCTGGATGAGGAAAAAAAGTTAGAAACATTACCACCCAAGTCGGGAACCGTAGCTGTTTTTTATTTCAAGGATCTCAGCCCGGACAATCGCTTTCGTTATCTGCAAAAAGCGATGGCCGAAATGATTATCACGGATTTAGCGCAGGTGAAATCATTGCAGGTTCTGGAACGGATGCGCGTGCAGTTTCTTCTAGCAGAGATGCAAATGGGACAGACAGGTATTGTTGAAGAAAACACGGCACCCAGAGCGGGTCGGTTGCTTGGAGCCGAAAACGTGATCGTGGGCAGCCTCGAGCCCGGCAGCCTTGCAGCAAAAGCCAGCGTGGCCTCCACGACGACTGAGGATATCGTCGGCGCATTTTCAGTCACCGCGGAGCAGGAAGAGTTTTTTGTGCTGGAAAAAGAAATTGTCTATAACCTATTGAAAGTATTGCCTATCACCTTCACCCCGGAGGAAGAAGAGCAGTTTAAAAAATATCATACAAAAAACCTACAGGCAGTCATTTACTTCGGCCAAGGACTCGATGCGCTGGATGCCGGCCGATGGCAAGATGCAAAAATTTTATTTAAAAAAGCTATTGAAGAGGACCCCGAGTTTAAATTGGCCAAGTATTATTCAGACCATTGTCCTGCCGCAACTGTCGCTAGTATAAGTACCCTGACTGCGATGACGGTGGGTCAATTGGCCGATAATGTCGAAGCGGATGTGGGTAAGGCGTCTGCAGCCCAAGCAGACGTAGACCGCCAGCAGGAAGCGGATCCTGAACCTATAGAGACAAATAACACCGGAAGCGTATCAATACAGTGGTAATGTTTCGGCGATAAACCTTCATGAAAAATCCCAGTATTAAAAACGTGCACTAAATATGGAGGACAAAATGCTAAATCGCGATTGCAAGGAAAGGAAGCACAACATGAGGTGTGTGCTCAGGTTAGTCAATCCAAACATAGGCATTTTTTGCATAACGCTTTGCTTTGCTGTTCTTTTCCTCTATGCCTGCGACGGCTCTGGGGGTTCTGATGGGGCAGCCTCCGGCACTGGTTCAATAAATTTTGCCCTGAATTTCAATGATCCTTCATCGGCTGCGGTCTCTAAAGCCCAAGCGTCGCCAAGCGGCGACGTGTGTGTGGACTATGAGATAATAGAAATAGCTGTTGATGTTAAAGATTCTACCAATTCAGTTGTCGCTTCCGATAGCTTTCCTTGCTCGGATCGTGAAGGTACGATAGATAATGTGCCTGCGGGATCCGGCCTGAGCCTAATGGCTAAAGCTATAACCGGCGAAGGTAAGGCAGAGTGGGCAGGTCAGAAAATTGGCATTACGGTTACTGCAAATCAAAACACGAATGAAGGGCTCATAGACTTATTTTATATTGGTGATGATACCGATCCGCCACAAGTTGTGGACACGATTCCTGAAGACGGGGCCGAGGATGTTCTCCCAGATACGAGCATTATTACCAATTTCAATGAGAGAATGGTCGTGGCATCTATAAATGATGCGACATTTACAGTTAAGGAGGATGACACTGGCGAACAGGTAAGCGGCTCAAGAACATTCGATAATGAAAAGCAAAAACTTACCTTCAAACCGGACAAGAATCTATCCCTATCCACAACTTACACCGTAACCATATCCAAGGAGGTGCAAGACCTTGCTGGCCTCGAAATGGAAGAAGACTACAAATGGAGTTTTACCATAATTTCGCCAAAGGATTGGTATAAAGACAATGATTCAGATGGGTATTCGGATGGCACAAAAAAATCTTCAATATCACGGCCTGGAATCAATTACTACTTAGAATCTGAATTAACAGCGACTTCCGGCGATTGCAACGATGATGATGCCAGCATCCATCCGGGTGCTAAAGAGCTGTGCGACAATAAGGACAACGATTGTGATGGGCAGATTGATGAAGGTCTAGAAATTGATAAGGACAAAGACGGTTACTCCGCACCAGGTTCTTGTACCGGCACCAAAAACGACTGTAATGATAATGATGCCAGCATCCATCCAGGGGCTAAAGAGCTGTGCGACAATAAGGACAATGATTGTGATGGGCAGATTGATGAAGGTCTAACATTTGATAAAGATGGTGACGGTCACACAACGCCGGGCTCTTGTAAAGGCACCAAAGACGACTGTAATGATAATGATGCCCGCGTCCATCCGGGGGCAAAAGAGGTCTGCGACGATAAGGACAATGATTGTGATGGCAAAATTGATGAAGGTCTAACATTTGATAAAGATGGTGATGGTCACACAACGCCGGGCTCTTGTAAAGGCACCAAAGACGACTGTAATGATAATGATGCCAGTATCCATCCCGGGGCCAAAGAGGTCTGTGACGATAAAGACAATGATTGTGATGGCAAAATTGATGAAGACATTGAGTGCCTTTTTTATTTCGATGATGGAAATTTGCAGGGTTGGAAAATGAAGGGAATATATGCCTATTCTACCTGGCCAAAGGAATATTCTCCAAATCCTTTTGGTTTAACTTGGGACGATAGGACTCAATATCCTTATCCAATCGATAGTGATCCTACTGGCGATAAAATGGGGTCGGCATCAGCTGCAACTGCTAATTTTAGGTTGCCTTCAGATTTTCCTGCTAAAGAGCTATGGTTCATAGATTTAATCTCTCCAGAGGTTACCACGAATGGTTACTGGCAGGGTATCACAGGGTTTGAATTAAACGTTGTGCATGTGAATATGGGCACTAAGGTTCAATTCCTTTTAAATGCAACACGTAAATCTGATGGAAAAGAAACTTGGCTGAGAGAAGAAGATATTTACGAAAACCCAGTGTTTCACACGCTTAAAGTTAATTGGCAAACTCATTATTTAAATTTTGGGAATATAATGGGCTACGTAATAAACAACATAAGGTTAAGAATTTGGGGGGGGCAGACGCACGGTTCTGGTAAAATAAACATAGACAATGTTATTCCTAGATATGGCACTCCCACCATAGGGGTCGAAGGGGAAGTGGTTGCTGGGTCTATGGGTGAATTAGGGCCCTATATTAGCATCACATATAATTCTGACTTCATACCACCACATTTGACTGATGCTCAAATTGATTTCAGGGATACAGATCTTATAGTTGATTCTATTGCGGGATACATCAAGCCAATAGTCAAGAACGTAGAGGTAATCAAAAATGAAATTATTGACATTGACTTCTCTGACTTTATCCCGGGAGAAACGGCAACAATACGGATAAATTATTATCCCTCATTTACACCGAAAGGCAGTGACTACGAAGGGGGAAAAGTGAACTTATCATTTGCGGGACTTCCTGGCGTTTGTACTGTTCCTTTAAAGGGATTATTTAAGGAACAAGATGCTTTAACTGCTACTGCGCCCTTTTCTTGTAAACCTTAAATCTGAAATAAATTCGCATGTTTTCATATAAACATAGGATAAAAAACTTTCCCCTGTATTTGAGGCTATTGTACAAGCAGAATCTGAATTTTTAAGTGGTATACGATAAAAACTCTTGATATCATTTCGATTCTTCGTCCTTTGTATGGAAGGGGACAACACTTTCAAGGTAGTACTTTTACCTTTTTCTACTCGCGATGGGCTTGGCAGTTGAAACATGAGGAATTTTATATCGCTTTTACGCTTTGCTACTGGTTTCTAAGGTTCACCTAGATGCTTGCAAAACGCTGAGAGCTTCATATTTTTAGCGAGTTTTATTAAAAGTCGCACTAGTTCTGCTTGCTTTCCAAGCACTGTATATGGCAAATTGCCATGCTGACGAAAGATTAAACATACATCTTTATCATCAATTTACAGATAAATTCAACGATATAAAAAAAGCGAACAGCCACCAACAGATCCTTGTTTTTTTACGGTTTGCAGGATTCCATGCAGTAGGGAGCGCTGCTGGGCGTAACCATCTTTACAGGGAAATACGTCAACTGGAATCCTTAATACAGGATCGCAAACGATCAACGGTTTTCCCCGTAATGCCCCTGATGAAGGCGATCGCAGTTCCTTAATACGATGCCCGCCGGCTTCAATACAGTTGCTGTCAAGCAGTTTAACGTTGTAACCAGCAACTGGAGACTTTCGAGTCCCTTTCAAAGCTTCTATTACGGGGCTAACAGCTGCTGCCGCATACCGAAATACTCAGTTGAAGTCTTGACTTCAATACCGTTGAGCTTGTTATCTACGGTCAAATGTCTGTGAATTTAAGATATATCTCGCCGGCTGCCTCCTGCAATACTATAAAATTCAATAATTTTCTCGATAATTTATTATTTTTGTAGTATCAAAAGCATGCATTTCTCTCATTTAAAATTTGGTCTCATTAACCTTTAATTCTGGAGCTGGAGTTAAAGAAAAACGTTTCACATAATTTCCAATATATTTTAAAATAGGGAGCATCATAGTAATTTTGGTATTCCCGGCATGAGCCCTCATTCCGAAAAGTTTATGTTTGAAATCATTGAGAATTTATCCTTGACAGACAGATGATACTTGGCATATGAAATCTGGTATATCTGTTTCAGAAAAAAGGATTCTTCCACCACCTATGCCGTTGATATAGCAATTCGTAATCTCTGCGCCCCGCAATGCCCAGTATCTCAGAAAAAGTAATTGAATAGTTGTTAATGTATCTTGGAAATACGACGGTGCCGGGGGAAATCTTGCAACGGAATATTACCATGCTCAAATTCATCAAGATCAGCTTTATTCTCATCTGCCTGATCTCCGCAAGCGCTTCTTTGTATGCCGGCACGGAAGCATCCTCCAAATTGTATGCTCTGTCAGTCCGTGAGCTGGAAGCCATCGTATTGGATTGGCTTTCCCGATCCGGTTTCGACGCACAAAGCACCCAACTCGACCTGGGCGGCGTTCAGCTAGCCATTACAAGACCGGCGGAAAAGTGGCAAATCGTTTTAAAACCTCGCTCTGCATCGACCACCGAGATCCGCGCCAGTTCCGCAACCAATGCTTTGAAACGAGATACTACGATGGAGCAGATGGCGGCGTACATTGCAGAATATATCCAGGGAGCTACCGAAAAAAAAGAAATTTCCAATCAAGTCATTCCCCCGGCGGTTTTATCTCAAATCGGGTCCGTCGTCTGCTTAAACACCCAATCAAATAAAAAAAACTCGCAGCATACCGGGTTTGTGGTCGATTCCCATGGTTTGGTTTTAACAACGATTCACGATGTAGAGACCTTTGATGACATAACCGTGACCCTCTATGACGGCCGTGAATTAGCGGGAGATGTCATCAAAAAAAACAGCGACCAGGACCTCGCCCTGATCAACATCCGCACTGGGTTGGAGAACGCCGTTTCACTGGTTGAAGGGCGCAACCTTCTTGGAATGGGCGAAAGAGTCTACTCGGTCGGGTGTCCCATCAACCTGGTCGGCTCGGTTTTCCCGGGAATCATCAACGGACCTCCCCGGCGCGTCGACAAGCTGACTTACTGGCAGGTTAACATGGAGATTCATCCAGGAAGCAGCGGCAGCCCCGTTTTTGATGTTCAGGGTAATTTGGTGGGTATCGTCAAAGGCAGGTACCGGGGGACTCAGTCCATCGGTTTTCTTATTCCGCTCGAGACCATTATTGCGTTTGTGAAGGAACCCTAACTGATGAAATACGGTCGGTATCAGATTGTCGATGAAATTGGTCAGGGCTCCATGGGGGTTGTTTATCGAGCGCATGATCCCCAGATCAATCGGCAAATTGCGTTGAAGATATTACGCGAAGATCGGATTAGCAACGAGGAATTGGTGCAACGGTTTTTAAGGGAAGCCCAGGCCATGGGAGGGTTGCCACATGCCAACATCGCTACGGTCTACGATACCGGACGAGACCATAACACCATCTTTATTGCGATGGAATTATTGATGGGCCAATCCCTTAGGGACGCTATGCGGGACAAAAAACTGAATCCCCAGGAAATCGTCCAAATCGGCGTCCAGGTTGCTGAAGCGCTGGATTTTGCTCACCAGAGGGGCATCGTCCATCGAGACATCAAACCATCCAATATAATAATCGACCCCAGCGGCCAGGTTAAAATCACCGACTTTGGAATTGCCCATATCGAAGACCCGGCCATGACGCAGCAAACGATACCCGGAGAAATTTTAGGCACGCCCCTTTACATGTCGCCCGAGCAGGTGATGAGCAAACCGGTGGATGGGCGATCAGACCTTTATTCTCTGGGAGTGATTTTATACGAGTTGACCACCGGTACCAATCCCTTTAAGGGGGATAGTCTGCCCGCCATCTTTCAATCAATTTTGCAGGACATGCCCCCCGTGCCTGAGCTGGCAGATACGCCCATATTTCGGCCTCTATCCAACCTGATTCTGAGGAGTCTGGATAAAGATCCGAACAAGCGGTTTCAGACCGGCATTGAGATGGCGCAACCCCTCAAGGCATGTCTTCAGCGCAGAGAGTCCGACACTCTGCAGGGTAGAAGGCCTCTTGAAAAGCCAAAACGCATCCGTCCGATAGCGCTGATTGCCGGGGTGCTCCTCATCGCGGTTGTGGCTGCTGCATTTTTTCTGACCGGCAAAAATGGCGGATTGAAGGAGGAGGTTTTATCGGTTTTAAAGGTCGAAAGCGACCCCACAGGTGCCAACGTATTTCTGAACGGCTCTCTCAAGGGTCAGACGCCGTTGAAGGTTGATCTTCCCCTGGGAAAATATGAAATTCGTTTGAGTCGACAGAATCACTATGAGTGGGAAGCCCAGCTTCAGCTCGAGGAAGAGGGTGAAACTCCGCTTTATGTGAGGTTGGTTCCCATGGATAAAGAATAAAAAAAATTCCGTCCGGGTGTTGCGGCCCGAAATGGTAAAATAGCCTTTAGCTCGAGGAGAGATTAAAATGAGATCCCTTATAAAAACACTTGTTTATTTGACAGCGCTCATGGCCGTCGTCAGTCCGGTTTACGGCCAGGTTGCCCCCGGTCAAAAGGCACCCGTCTTTGAGTTGGCGGATATAAGCGGCAAGCGTTATAACCTGGCGACAATGGAAAGCCAACCGATGATAATCCTTTATTTTTTTGACGTGACATCCGGACCCAGTCAGGAAGGCCTGCTGGCACTGGATGATCTTGCAAAACGCTATGCGGATGCCGATTTGAAGGTGTGGGCGATCACCCGTTCCGTTAAGAACAAGGTTATCGAGTTTGTATCCAAAAGCCACATCGATTACCCGTTTCTGTTGGATACATCCAAAGTAAGTGATCTTTACCAGGCCCGTTTCGTATTACCCACCATCTGCATCCTCGGACCCAGGCTCCAGATACTTGACTATATTCAGGGAGGCGGCAAAGCCACCGAAATTATGCTGGTCAAGCTGGCTGAAAAAGAGTTGCAGCGCAAACAGGTTGCAGTTGCCAAAGCGATCAGTGCAGATGTCATCCGCCGAAATCCGCAAAATGCAGAAGCGAAGATGGTCAAAGGCTACGCAGAGCTCAAAAGCGGCAATCTTGCTGCTGCCGAAAAAACCTTCAATTCCCTGTCACAGAGTAAAGGCCAGGGTGAGGTTTTGGGCAAAGAGGGGCTGGTTTCCGTCTATGCCCAAAAAGGGCAGACCAAAAAGGCTTTAAAATTGGCCGGGGAAGTAGAGAAAAAGGCTCCGGATCGAAGTCATGTAAATGCCGTCAAAGCAGATATCTTGTACGCTCAAGGCAAGAAGAACCAGGCGCAAACCGAATACCAAAAAGCAGTCCACAAAAAATCGGCTGCACCGTATCAAAAGGCGCCCGCACTGAATAAACTCGGCCGGTTGCAGGCCAGTCTGGGGAATTTGTCTCAAGCTAGAGAGCTTTATGATCAGGCAGTGGCGATTGATCCCTATTACATTGAAGCAACCGCCAACTCGGGCAATACTTACGAAAAAGAGGGCAAATGGAGTAAAGCATTAGATGCCTACCGTCAGGCCCTCGCGATCAATAAAGATGATTTTTTTACTGCGACCCTTGCCAAAAGAGCCCAGAGCATGGTCGCGCTTCAAAATGATGTCGCCAGAAAAAAACGTATGGACGAGCTTGTCCAGCGCCTGGCCGAGCGGTTTCGCAAGCAGCAGGAATCAAAACCAGAAGAAGAGGATGCCTGGACCTCGCGTCCCATGATTCTGTCGTTCGTGGATCTGCAGGAAAAAGGCGGTTTATCCGAACGCGATGGGTTCTCCTCCGTTTTAATGATCCAGCTTTCCGATCAGATCAATGCGAGCGGCCGTATTCAGGTGGTCGAACGAATTCTGATAGAAAAGCTGCTGGAGGAATTGAACCTCGGCTCTTCGGATTTGGCCGATCCTAATACGGCCCTAAAACTGGGCAAGGTCCTGGCCGCAAAGATCATCGGTACCGGGTCGTTGTACCATCTACCGGCCGGGACTATTCTCAGTCTCCGGTTGATCGATACCGAAACTTCCGCACTGCCCAAGGTCATTAACCGTCAGTTCGACCCGAGTGTATCTTTGGACACAGAGCTGAATCATCTTAATCGCGAAATTGTGACTGCCCTTATTCAAAAATACCCCTTGCGGGGGTTTGTTGTTCAGGCATCGCAAAATCGGATTATAATTAATTTAGGATCAAAACAGGGGGTGAGCAAGGACACCAAATTCGAAGTGTTAAAAGAACAAGAACCCATCAAGTACAAAGGGAAATTACTGCGCAGCGCCCCCAAGACTGTCGCTCAGCTAGAAGTGGTGCAAATCGAGCCGGATCTGTGTTACGCCCGCGTTCTTAATCAAGAAGGCACCATCACACGCGATGACAAGGTACAAGAAAAATTAGATATCTAATCGGAGGAAATCGTGTTATTTAAACGGAGCTTCATAGGACTCACCGCGCTAGTGCTCGCTTGTATTAGCGGGTGCGCATCCGCACCGTACGTGGAAGACGAGGTTCGCACGGTTGCCGTCTGGGATTTGGTCAATTATAGTCAGCCGGGAGCGGTTGATTCTGACTTGGGTGAGCTGCTTGCGGCCAAAATTATCGAAACGCTTGAAGATTCTGGAGCCTATAAGGTTATTGAAAGAGAACGCTTAATCCTTGTCCTTGAGGAACAGAATCTGGGCACGACCCCTATTGTGGATGAATCTACACGCTTGAAAATCGGCCACATTTTGGGGGCCCGCTGCATGGTATTTGGGAGCTATTTTGTAGTTGCCAATACGATGCGTCTTGATCTGCGATTGGTAGAAGTGGAAACCGGCAGCATTCTGAAAGCCACTCAAAAATTGGCATCTGCCATTAATGTGTCCGAATGGCTGAACATTGCTCAGGAAGCAGCCCAGGAATTAATGTAAGCCACATAGACGATACCGCCCTTAACACTTAAACGTCGCATCCCGCTGGCTAAATTTTTCCAATTGACTCGATCCTCAACACTATCTACTAAGGGGGCCGAACCGTTGAAAAGCGGCTTCAAATTAGTTCTCAAAAATGATCCCAATACCGTTTATGAAACCGACCGGCGTGAATTTGTGCTCGGTAGATCGAAAGAGTGTGAGATCGTCATCAAGGATCCCCACATCTCAAGGGTTCAAGCCCGGATACGGTTTGAGGACAGCCGTTACTACATAGAAAATCTTGGACAAAATCCCATTCATGTAAATGATTTGCCCACAACCGGCCAGTTTCTTAATGAGGGTGATGAAATTACTTTGGGAACGTCGAATCTCCGGTTTCAGACAGGCCAACGTTTTGATAATCAGCCGCAGCCGATGGTTTTTGACGATCGAACAATCGCCGTTACATCCCTGCCGGATCAAGTATTGGGACCTCGTCTGGCCCTTACGACAGATACCGGGGAGACAAAAACATATCCTCTCAATAAAGACAGACTTTTCATCGGACGGTCTGAAGATGCGGATATTGATCTGAAAGATCCGTCCGTTTCACGTAAACACGGCCTGATCGAGCTGCGGGATAACGGCTATTATGCCAGAAACTTAAGCCAAACGAATCCACTGTTACTCAATGATGAGATACTCTCCGAAAACCGTATTTATTCAGGGGACCATATTCGCATCGGCTCCTATTTTCTGACCTTTATATCGGATCGACCTGAAGACGCAAAACCCGCTATAGAAAAGATCATTACGAAAAAAAAGGGGCCGGGGTGGGCGCTTTGGCTGGCAGTCGGCTGCTTATTGATGATTGTGGCAAGCTTTATCTTTTACCGACATGCCTATCATCCCTGGAAGATCAATCGCAACTTAGAATCGATTGCCGATCAGGTCGCCGCGGGCGACTATCAGACAGCCCAGGATACCCTCAAGCGCCTACTCACAAAGAATCTTGCGCCGGCAAGCGGCCGTAAAGCCAAAGAATTGCTTTCTCAAACCGTGCTTGCAATCGTGCAACAATTGGCCGAGGGCGGCAAGCTGCCGGAGGCCCAACAATACCTGATCACCCATTTAAGAGAATACGGCGGCGGCTCCGAAGCCGATACCCTTTGGGAACACCTGGATATGTACCGGGTGGAAATTGCCCGGACGCTGGAAGCCGCCGCGCAATATCAGGCCGCCCTGGGCCAGTATGCAGCCGTACGAGAGGACAGCCCGTTTTATAGCCGTGCCCAGCAGGGCATTCGGCGAATTTGGCTTGAGTCCCAGCAGAACCAACGCCGACATCAGAACCTGGCACAACAGCTCCAGGAAGCCGATCATCATTTCAGGGCCAAACGTTACCTGACGCCGGTCAATAATAATGCGTATTCCGTTTACCAGTCCGTACTGGCGATCGAACCCGACAACCCGGTTGCCCTGGAGCGCATCGGACAAATGAAAGCCTTCTATCGCAGATACGGTGAGCGTTATTTCAATCAAGAAAACTGGCGGCGCGCTCTGACTTATTTTGAACGCCATAATTTTATTGCGCCGGACACGCCGGACATCCAGCAAAAAATCAATATCTGCCGGGCGAAGTTTGCGACATCCAAATCGAAACGCCGACAGCCTCAGGGAAAATCGTCTGCACCGGAAAAAAGCCGCGAGCAGGTCAAGCAATTGCTCGAAGAATCCGGCGTTGAAAGTTCTCGCATCATTCAATTTCTTTTTGAGGAGCAAAACGGCGAAAAAGATTCCGAAAAACCCTGGTAGTTCTTGAGTCACTTATGCATTTCACACATCCATTGCGCACATCCATCTTCAGTTTGTTTGTTATGGCAATCATAGCGGCCTGCGGTTCTATGGGGATCATGGAAGCGCTAAAACCCGAAGTGTCTGACGAAAGCTGGCTGCCGCACAACGTCGCTATTTTGCCGTTTGCCAATCAAACCTCAAATCCGGAGGCCGCTACAGTTGTGCGCAAAATGTTTTACAATTTCTTCAGTTCTCTGAACTATCTTGATCTGGAACCCTCTTTCGTCGATAAAAAGCTGGCAAAGAAAAACTTTTATCCGAAAATTACGGCCGGCGAGGTCGTTTCTGCCCGGAAATTGGGGCAAATGTTGGGCGTCGATGCCGTCATTTTCGGTGAGGTTATCAGTCTCGGTAAGGTTTATGCCGTGTTATATTCCGATACCCAGGCAAGCCTCAGGGCTCGGATGGTCAGCTGTCATTCCGGCCAAACCATTTGGGAACTTGAACACACCGCGCATCTGAGAGCTGGAGACGTGCCGCTGAGCATTACCGGGTTGGCCGCAGCTATTTTCAAGACGGCCATCAGTCACCAGAGGGCAGATGTTATGCAAGCCGCCTCCAAACTCTGCATGCAGATGATTGCCACAGTCCCCAATCGGCCTGTGCTCGCCGAATCGCCGCCTCGGATTGAGGTGATGGTTCACAATGGTGCCGGCACTCTCATGCAGCCGGAAAGTCTACTGAAAGTGGTCATGGTCGGCGATGATGGCCTGGACGCCGGCTGGAGTGTTCCGCCCTTGATTGAAAATCTTCCAATGCAAGAAGAGGAACCGGGGGTCTATTACGCCGGCTACCGAATAAAACCGCAGGATCGGCTGCCATATGGCCGTTTGGTAGGGCATCTTCGATCGAAAAAGGGGCTTCAGAGTCAGTGGGTGGATATTTTGGGACCGGTAACTATCGGAGAACCGACCGTGCTGCCGCCGGTCGTCTCCCAGGACCTGGTGTTGAGTTCCGCCAAAAGTCCCTACCTGGTAGAAGAGGCGCTTGTGGTGTTGCCCGGCGCCAAACTTACGGTGAACCCCGGTACCGTCATCTGGTTCCGCCGCATGGGAATCGTAGTAAAAGGCGAACTGAATATTATGGGAACGGCGGACGATCCGGTCCGTATGGCAGGTATGGGTGCAACCGGCTGGAAAGGTATCCTACTGGACCAGAGCCGTGCCGGCAATGTTTTGTCTTACTGCACCATATCCAATGCCGAATTCGGATTCAAGGCATCCGGCTCAAGTGTCAAATTTCACCACTGTCTCCTGCAGGACAATAAATGGGGAATCGTGCTGGAAGAAACAACGGCCGAAATACATGCAAGCCTTATCCGTACCTCTGAGAAAACAGGAATCTCCGCCCGCAAGGCGCAGCTTCTGGTAAAGGGTTCAACCATTTCAGAGAATGGTTTGGGAGGATTATTACTGGAAAATTCACCGGCCCGGGTTGAGCAAAATAATATTTCAAATAACGGCAATTGGGCGGTTAAGGTTGTGGACGGCAACAGTACCGTTCGTGCGGCACACAACTGGTGGGGAAACGAAAATTTCAATCCGGACACGATGATCATCGGACCGGTTGAAATTCAGCCCATCCTAACAAAGCCTGTCGCGTTTCAAATGCTTGAGTAAATACAAATGAGCTTTCTTTTTGATTTAATCGCCCCGCAGGCATGATACCCGACGGAGGTGTCGGTTTAGGATTTAAAGAATTTATCGAGAATTTTTTTAGCAGCTTTAGGGGGGGCTATGTGTTTTTTCTCTGCTGCTGAAGGGCCCTCCGTCGCCTGAGGAGGGATATCCGTTTTCTGCAGGGGCGCCTCTTCAATCTCTGCCAGGCGGCCGGCGCCCAAAAACCGAAAACTGGGTCCATTTGAGCTCAGGGAAAGGCGATTTTCGGGTTGAAGCGCAGCTTGAGACGGCACGGGCGATCCATCGATGGTAATTTGGCTTCTCCCGGTCAGATCCTTTACCCAATATTGTTCTTGGCTGAAAAAAATTTGGGCGTGTTGCTCCAAAATATCGGCATGATCGATGCTGAAATCACACTCCGGGCTTTTTCCGATCGTAACCGGCAGTTCTTTGAATGAGCGAAGGGTCGGGCCATATTGAATAATAAGAGGCATTTGCGCTTTTTCTGCCCTTATTTTCGCCTTTGGAACTTGCGGCGAACCGGAAACCGGCGTAGACGGCTTTTGAGGTTGAAAACGCGGTGGCGGCGTCACCTGGATGGCCGGCATTACTGCAGCAGGCGCTGAGTCTGACGGAGATTCAGCCAGTTTCGTTAAAAAACTTATCTTAGGACCTCCGTCGGCAAATAGTAATATATCGCCATCTTTTAAAATCGCCTCGGTTATCTTTGTGCCGTTTAAATAGGTTCCGTTGGTACTCTGATCTATTAATTTGAAACGATTGCCTTCCCGGACGATGTGCGCATGTTTTCGCGAAATGATGGATAGATCTTTTGGGAAGCGCACATGGCATGATGGGTGGCGCCCAATGGACACTTCATTATCGTAAAACTCCTGAATTTCACCCTTCAAAGGACCTTGAATATGGACCAATTGGATAATGATGGTAGGCGCTTTTTTCATAAACTTAACCTTGACAAGCCGGCTGGAGCGAAACGAAAATCCCGGTTTAGCGGGAAAC
>CALZJV010000086.1 GCA_945787595.1 uncultured Desulfobacterales bacterium
AAACCTGACACCTGAAACCTTGAACAGATTTGATCTATGGCAGAGCCGATCACCTCTGACCTGGCCCTGAGGACCAGGTTTTCGATTTTGAATAAATACAATCAGAGCTATTACCAACATTATTACGGAGACTAAAAATTTAGCTATTGGATTTTTTATGTCTTTGTTGTCTATTGTTATTTTTATATTCATACTAAATATTATCAGTTGTTATCTTTTTTTACTGGCTTAAGATAATCAAAGCGCAAATTACTTGAAGATTCACCACGGCCCGTGCGTTTTCGTACTCCAAGCCAATTATACACTTGGCCACTATACCAGCGAGTACGTTGAAAGCTCTGCGTTACCCGGGTCCCTGCGCGTAGCACTTCCTCTTCTTCGATAAAATAGCTTTCTTTGGGATCTTGGTTTAATCCTTGTCTTAACAGATTCGTACGCGGTTTTACTTTAACGATGTCCTCAGGCGATTGCCCTTCTAAAATCCTTGGCATGGAACCACGTTGCAATCGTGTTTCTCGGTTACTGTTTTCATCATGAGTTGCTATAAAGGGTATCCAGTTTTCTGGCACACTACTCATCACTTTGTAGCGCAGATCTGCGGCAGGTGTTATTGTATCATCGGCATCTGAGTCTGTTACAAACCGGGTAAGATAACGAATCGTATCTCGCGCCGCTTCTCGACCGGGAACACTTTGACCACTTGGCAAGGGTACATTGGTTTCAATGCCCCACACCATGTTGGCGACTTCATCGCGCGTTAGTTGAATCTCTTCTATTGGCTTGCCTTCTTGTATCTTGGGTACCGATGGCACAACCATTAAACTCAGATCAGCGGGTAGTTCGTCTTGACCTGCAATGTCCATGGAATACATCGTCCAACGATCTGCATTATCATCAACACCTTTCCCTGTGGCTGTGACCCAATAATTCTCGCCAAATACATTCTTGACGGACATCCCTTTGATGTTTGCAATTGTGCCAGAGGGTACCGTTAAAGGTAACAAATACCAATCATTTGCATAAACCAATCCGAATTCGATCAACAATAGTTTATTGATATCCGTTGTGTCTGGGTTTATATCACCAAAATTAGTTTTACCGTCTTCAAAGGCCCACCAGCGAGTATTTGGCATGCCGTCAAATTGAACAGGAGTGGGAATAAAAGACCTAATGATCGGCTTATCGAAATCATCAGGTAGTGTTGGCGAATCCGCAACATCACCTAACGTGTTTGTTTGCTTGTCTATGCTAAAATTATACCAATCAAGATGGCCATGATAATATTCTTTGGCATTAAATATTTTTTCCTCTGTCTGGATTGGTGCTGAAACGGAAAACTGATATTCAAGATTGGACGGCAACCAAGCATCATTACCCTCCTCTTCTGCTGGTTGATAGAACAGGTTATCAAACCATTGTACAAAGCGATCACCGAGGTCTAACAACGTATCGCGCAAACCCACATCAATCACGCCGACTGTATTTACATGCTGTTCTCTGTCTATCACTATATCGTCGTATAGTTTTTTTCCGTCAATATGTCTTACTGCCGTTGCAGCATATTTACGCCAAGATGTTTGCGTACCACAATAGTAAACATCATCAGGATTGTCTGGATCGGGATTATATAAGCTAAAATTATCGATATACTCTTGCTTGATGCCTGCGGAGACCCCTGCTTTAGTAAGTAATTTTGACCAATGACGCCCCATAAGCAGGCGTAAATCCAGTGTAATTTCCATATCCCCCGCTTTAAATGGAATCTTACGCTGCTCAACGTTTGTTTCTAATGGCACTGTATCATCAAATCCTTCCGTTGGATGCTGAGCAGGTTGATACTTATTAAGCATGGTTTTATCTACATATATTTTTGATGACACGGGTGAGCCTGCATCATCACCTTTGAACTCACCCATTTGCCATTGTTTCGTTAACATCCACAATGCATCGCGCACCTCTGCTTGCAAGGCGCGATCAAAATTATGTGTACGCGGTCGTCCCTCTAATCGGTTATGCAATAGTAAAAGGGGAAACAGCAATTGTTTATCAAAAAATTGCAACATTTGGGACGTTGTGAATTGACTACTCATCGAGATTTACCTGCGCGTATGCCACTAGGTTATTTAAAGCAAGGTTCAGTGTGGCGGTTAAAGGTAATGGGCTGGTCAATGACAAAATAGCAGGTAAAAACCGACTATAAACCGTGTCATCGATATGATCGGGTTCTACCGCACGTTTTTTTGCCATCTCTAATGTTTCATGTAATGTGTTGACTAAATCATCCCATTGCCATGAACCTGTAAAATTACTTGGCGTAACCAACAGCAAAGTTTGCGGTGGTTCTGAATTTGGTTGGTCATAGTGGAAGGTCAAACCCGGTGTTTCATCACGCGAAGGTATGACTTCAGTCCATTCGTCGATTAACAAACCACATTGTCGTTCAGTAGGTATATATGAATGGGCATCAGTATAGATACTGGTAAACAACAATTTATCTTCATCAATCGAAAATGGAATTTCTTCACCCGGCTGCTCTGGATTAGGGATGTTTTGCGGATATTGCATACCTAACCAGTAATCATCTTCACGGTAAGGAAATTGTGAAGGTACTAAATTGAGCGTTTCTCCGCTAAAACCTTCAATATGAAATAGTGTATTTTCTATATGATTAAGCTTTTCCCTGACACGGCTGACTCCGTATAACCAGTCATCCATTGGAAAATCCACGGCCTTGTCAGTCAATAAATAGCGCAAACTATGTTCAGAATCAGTTATTGTATTTTGCCACTCAGTTGCATGTAAATCCTCTAACAAAAAGTCTGGCACGATAACAAAATCTTCGCCAAGAATGACTTTGGCCGCATTTTTCTTCAAATCAATACTCGCTAATGCATCGCCACTAGCCTCTGCGCTCGCAAGCAAATCAGTCGCCTTTGTAGTACGATTTGAGATCTCAGCGAGTAAATTTTCCGCCCCAATAAGCAAGTCTTGCACAAAGACGTTAAGTTGATTCAGTTGTTCTTCGATTTCGATGCCGATGATATCAAATGTCGCTATTTGTGGACTTAAGCCTTTTATTCCAGAAATAACAGGCGTCAACGTATGGTTAGTGTTAATGGGTGAAATAGTGTTATTCAGAAAATCAGTATATGACACGAGCTTAACCGTGCTAATCTCATTAAAATAGGCCTGATGAGTGGCATGATTATGTTGTGTGGATGAAGCCGATATCTTCAAGTCTGCCTTGGCAAGAATGGCAAAAAGTGCGATGTCATCGAGTGAGTCAGTTACCCCATCTAAATACTCTTGCAGCAAGGTTTCACAATTCGTTTTATTCTGCTGCCAGCGCGTCAAAAGATCATCGAGTTTACGCTTATATTCAGTAAGCGTCGTTTGCTGCCACCGATATGCAAATCCAATGCCGGTTTGTGGCATACCAAAACGACTTACTGCAATAAATAAATTAAATGCATTCGTTAATAAATCATCAAGTTGATTGATAATATTATCAATGTTATCGGCATCTATTAGTGCCTTGAGTTCTGTTGTATAGCTGGCTAGTGAATCAGGATCGCCTGCATCACGAAAACTATCCAACGCAATAATGACCTGTGATATTCGAGAACCATCTAACTCGAGTGCTTGTTCGTCTACTTTTGCGGCCTCGATGAATATCTTGGCATCGGCCGGTGAAAGTGCTTTAGACTTCAATAGTAAGGCGCGCAAACTGGCAATCAATGAACTGATTTCAAATACACTGAAGTTCCCATCAGTCAGCACACTCGTATATTCTATACTAATTGGTTTATCTAAACGGGAGTCGCCAGCGCCGATAATATGATGTATAACGAGATCATCTAATGCCGTCATCGCTTGATCGCTGTCGACATTGAGCAAATATAACAGATCGACATTCTGCAGACCGATATCACTCATTGAGACCACAACATTCCTGTCACTGTCGTCTACTCGTCTTTGGTAACTGGCAACACATTCGATATTAGCAACTGGCGGCATAATCTGTGCTAACCAATCTTGGATTGCAGGCTCGGCAACCATGCGCGGTGTCACGCCAGGATCGCCAAGCGTATGACTCAGACCTGGCTTTAAGTGTAAGGCGACTCGCTGCGTCAACGTTGTACCTGAACGTGGAGTTTTAATCACCTCCGGTGTCGGAGGGAAATTTCCTTTACTATAGGTTTCCAAGGTGGCATTCGCGCTCTCATAATTACCCAACACAACTTGATGAACACTTTCTGCTAAAGCAAGATCAGATAAGGCATCATTTGTATCAATTAATTTTATTACTTCATCATTTATCGCTTTTTTTTCAGATGCTGGTGCAGTTGGCATATCGAGATTAAAGGGCGCCAGATCCAGACCAAATGGATATTCTTTATTATTCGTTTTATCAATGTGCTCAAGAAACGCGACCGCATCAATAACATTCCTGGCTTCGATTTGCTCAATGGAATCAAACTCCGTATCGTCTTCATCCGGGGTTGTGTCTTTGTGTTTCTTAGCAACTAACGGAAAAGCATTGCGTATTTTGAAAATATATTGATCGACTTCGGCATCTGTTCGATCATGCAGACCACGTTCAAACTGATAACCGAATAAGGCAGAGAGACTCTGACCAGCTTGGATTCCCTCTATTATTTGCAAGGCGAGTCGTACTCGGTCTGAGGTCAATTTGATTTTTAATTCTTCCTTGTCCTCGGGATCCTCATTGGACAAATGCCCATTGCGTAATACCGCTGCCGTTACCGCATGATTCTGCGAAGGTGCAAGAATATAGCCGGCATTACTTTCGTCCTCTACTAAATCTTTACTTTTGTTAAACACTTTATCTAATTCTTCGGGTAGAGTAACGGGCTTTAAGACCTTGTTCTCTGGTTTTAAGTCCTCTAACCAGCCATATGCACCAATGTATAATCCTTTTGCTTCTTCAGAATGGGTTACAGCTGAATCAGCAGGGCTATTTGCATTGTTTGCACTTTCAAATGACAAACCGCGCATAAAAGCTAGTTGTAGATTCAGGAAACCTAGCACCCATGCATCGTATCGATAAGAGACGGTATCGATATGCTCCATTAATGCCCGTTCTAATCGTGCCGTTGGAACTTTTTCCAGTTTTTTTAAACCGGATAGCACATCTCTAAATGCAGCGGCTTCATCAATCGTGTGGATATTCTGCGCAATATAAGTGCCAAGCAAAATTTCAGGATCTTCGGTAATCCTTTCGTCCGCTTTATATAAATACTTCCAACGACTCTCGGTCTCATTATCTTGTTCAATATGAATAAAATCAGGCTCCATATAGGCTCTTTTAACCTGTTCTGGATTCAAGACGCCTTTATTCAGATGAAGCTTGAGGCTGGTATCGATATAACTCAGATCTAGGGCATGATATAAAAGAAGATACAATAAAGCTGAAGGCGTTTTATTGTCGATAAAATCATTTTGTTGCCGCAATGTGTCGTGCGACTTCTCGGCCGCATCGATCAACCAACGAACGTAGTTTCTTTGTTCTGAGGCGTATGTCTGAATTATATCTATTTCTGAATTTGGGACGCTATCAATTATAGCGCCCTTAAGCAAATAGCTATTTTCAAAAAATGAGAGCTTAAAGAGCTCAGGAGCAGGGTTTTCTTTACCAATGGTGTAACCATGATGTGCTAACAGACCTGCAGCGGTTTCAAAACTACCCGGTAACATACTGAGCATAGCCTCATGGTTATAACTTTTAATATTATAGATATTATGAATCTGCTTTACCGTATTAGCATAGCGTTTATATAACTCAACAGAATCGGGGTGCAAACCAATGATATCCAGAAGTATTTGATGCGCATCGCCCTGTTTACCGACATGTGAGACATTGAGTTGTTGTTGCGCCCAGGTTTTATCCATGCGCATAAGAATGGCATACAATTTTTCAAGGTAACTAAAACCGTGCCTAAAAATAGTAAAAGGTGGTGTCGTATCATCATCTGTGTGCTTCGAAAACCAGGACATGTTGGTATAGTTGTTAGCGGGCAAAATCCCATAAGGCTGTTTACCAACACGAATCGCTGGAATGAAACCACGACCGGCAACAAGGTGCGTAAAGAAGAGTCGTGTTTGCTCAATATCACTGTCATTGAATACTGGATTCATCATGCTGTCCATGAAGTGACCCATGGTGGCGGGCCATAATGCCTGTTGCATGGCAAGCGCTTCAGAGATATCTTTTGCAGAGTAGTTAGTCAGATTATTCACAGAGCTTGTTTCTATACCAAGCATATCCGCTAACCACTCTCCATCTGATTTATCAAACCAGCCAGTGGGTTTATTCTCTTCTTCTGGATCAGACTCAGTAAAGTCTGCTAGAAAATAATGATCGAAACTATCATCCGGATCGTGCTGCCAGCTATACCCAGATGCATCGTCTTCGGTATTATTTGTCGGTGTGCCCTGTTTTAGGATGCTCATCCCTTTGCGACTAAATTGGTGTTGCCCGAATAAGTCTTGCAGCATTGCTTGTCCGTTTTCCTTACTTGCACTGAGTTTCACACCCAACACAAAGACTTTATCAAAACCTCGTTCAGCTTGCTCTGGTGTGAGGTCGATTTTGAAGCCCATTCCTTTGTTAACTGCTTCATCAAAGTCAAACATCCAATGCATTTGTTCTGAATAAATCAGATCGCCTTCCGTGATGTTTGGATCGGCATCGGCGTCTTGTTGAGTGGCAAGTCGAAAATCTTCGCCCTCTTCTGCTGCGGGATCGGGTCCAAGTATTAACTCTGGCGGTACTAAATTGCCAAGTTGAGGATCGATATCTTGACTTCCATTATGATAAGCCATAAATACAAAACGTTCAGGTAATATACTTGTGGTCGGAGGTTGCGACCAGGCGTGTAATTTGGTTTCTATATCCTCAGTCTCCTCAAAGAGAACAAAAAAAACTCGAATAAGCGTATCCTCGCGAGTTCTATCTACTGGAGGAGGATCATTAAGATTAGCTGGTTTATAGTCCTTAACTAGGACCTCTGCTTTCTCTTCACCGAAATCACCTACTAAGTTCTGCCAAGCTTGAGCTAGTGCTTGATTATTTGTATCGGCTCGCCAAACGGCTTCCCAGTAAGTCTTTATTGAACCCAACTCAGGGTCAACAAGCGCTTCAGTTGTGCCAATCGCCAGGATTAACTCCCCAGCGTTAATTTTTGGTTCTTCATCCTTATTCAGTGGCACATAGTGATCATCACTGATTAACCAATAAGCTCTTCCAGGACCATGCGCCGCTGCCAGTGAACGCCAAGCGGCCCGATTCCCAGCGACATCTTTACCTGCCTTCCAACGTGATAACCAGTAAGATTGGGCATTGCGTATTTCAGTTTCAGATAAATCACTTTCAAAACTGTTGATTGCGATATCATCCGGAAACACACGCACCCAAAGTTGATCTTTTGTGACTCCGTCGATATTGACTTTTTTAAAGCGCGTTTCTAAACGAAGCGGAAATAATAATATCGGCCATTTATCTTGTAACAATTTTATATTGTCTACAGGATCAGTAAAATCTAAAAATTCTGTTAGTTTACCCCATTCCTCCTTTAACGAATTTTTAAAACTTGTTTTATTTGTGCGTACCGATTCCGAATATTCTTGCGCTTTTTCTCTTATTTCTTTTAATCGCTCGTCTTCTGCCTGTTGATCTTTAGAAATCTCGCGTAACAACTGATCTTCTTGCCGTTTGTTATTTGCAACTTTTTGCCGGGCCTTCTTCAGGCCAAGGCGTGACGTCTCACGATTGGCTCTAGCTTCATTAATCTGTTGTTGAAAATCCGTAAAACTCATGTTATCCCTCGGCCGTATTATCACATTTATCAGGCAACATCTCGGCCGCATGAACGCCCATCAATACGGGAACTTGGTACAAAATATACGCCAGTTCCGCCGCATTTATCGAACTTCTCCATTGCACATGGCTGTCTTCTTTTATTTGCTGCGCCTTTTGCTCATCAATCTCCGAGTCACTCGTATCGGGAACTAAGATCGTTCGGGTGCCATTAATAGCAATAAAATCGCCTGCAGACACGTTATCGACTACATGTGACCACGCTAAATCATTCCATAAAGGAACCTCGGTTTGACTAAAATCACTCGCGTCACCGGGAACATCAAATCCAAAGCGAGGTTCACCTGGGCGTTCTTTAATGACAAAAAACCAACCGGCACTGTCACCTTCGCTATCACCACTGTCACCCTTGGCTTCTATTACATCCAGATCAAAACCAAAGAAGTAGATATCAGGTTCCACCTTAGCTTCATATAATGGTGTTTTAATTACGACTTCCACCGGCTCGCTATCATCAAAATCGCGTGGTTTGGTTAAATCTATTTTCCCATCATCATCGAGTTCCCACTTGGCGCGATGGGCATAAATCACCGCAGTTGGATATTTTTTCAATAGCTCGCCGCGTATAACCAATACGACTTCTTCTTCACTATCGCCACCTTGTTCACGATGATCATGATCTCCGAGGTCCGATCGTCGCGACCAGCGATGCAGTTTTGGGATGTCTCTTAATTTTTCACGTAATGCTTCTTCACTAAGACCTTCTTTATTTAAATACCCACTCGCATCCCAGAATTGACGGAAATAACTGCCACGTTGATCGGTCGGGAATTCGCGCCAGAGTAGTTCCCGTGAAAATTCGTGATTTAAACCCACCATATAAGATTCTATAAAACGTTGGTTGGTCTCTAATAAAGTGATTGAGTTAACCTCAATCAACTTGATATTCGGTACAAAGTGTTGATCAGATAAACCAAGCAAAGGCTGATACATCGGCACATCAATCTCAGGATAGGCCATTGCCGCAGTGAATGTTTCAGTAAGTGAGTCGGCAATACGTGCTGGAATTTTAATGTACCCTAAAGCGTATCTTGGGATCGTTACGTCAGGATTCAGACCAACAGTAATATCATTAATCACGGCGGGAATATTTAATGGTGTATAGGTTGGTGGTTTACCCGCTTGTGCAGTACGTTGCACAAAATCAAAGTTAACTCGCAATGCTTGTTTAAATCGTGTTGCTTCTGGACTATCCGACACACCGGTTTGTGGAACGTATGGATCACCCAGTTCAGTCACGCGAAAATCTGGGATAGTAGGCAGTTCATCCACTGACTCTGGGGTTTGTTGTTCAGGCAAAACACCTTCGGCATTTTGTATATTTATAGTTAGACGCCGTAAAAAAATAAATAAAGCAATCGCGACCAATACAACCGTGGTGATAGCTGAGGTAAGTACAGCACCCGTCATTCCCATAAACAGTAACAACAGAATCAGGATGATGCCAACAAGCAACGGGACATACTGAAACCATGGATATTTTGATACTAAATCCAATAAAAACGTTGGGATATTATCAGGTTTTACGCTATCGGCTATATCGTTATGCGTTAGCAACTCATCTGGGACTTCGCGAGGGGGAGCCGGTGAGACTTCACCAGTGTTCACCCGCGCTATTAAGTTATCCTGTCTGATCGTTGAGTCAAATTCAACACGTCGCATTAAGCGACCACGTGGTCGCACCATTCTACGCATAGGTGCAGAGATTAGTGCTTTCGGAACAGTGCTCTTTGTTACACTATAAAAAACGGTACTGCCCGCAGACATAATCCGTTTTTGAATGGGGGTTGTGAGTTTAAGATATTTTTCAATTGCAACACCGGATTTGGGTATGATATTTTTTTTATACCACACCTTTGTGGCAAACCCCGCCAATTTAAACCAATTGAAGCGACGGTTCGCATCCAGCACATCACCGACCTGCTCCCACGCTGCATCCATATATTCTTCTTGTTTATCTTGAATCACCGTTGTGCCAAAATTCGCCGCTGTCCGCCAACGTGGATCAAGATTAAGATCATGCACCCAGTTTTCATTGTTCGCGACAGGTGTCGTACCATCGGATTCATGCAACAGCCGAGACGTTAATGCATGCCATCTGCCATACAAGGGTGGGGTAATTAACGGATCCGGATCATCCGGATTCTCATCTTCGATGACGATACCAGAGTTATCCATCGCTTCGGTATGCGCATCTGCTGTTGTCTTACTAGTATAATCTTCGGCTAGATTGATAAAAGTGGCTAGTTGATGTTGGAATTTGTGTGGGTAACTGTCATACCACTCGTCATAATTTTCATATTCAGCCGCTTCCTCTTCATCGAGGCAGGCAACCGGTATTTGCAAGGCACCACCGAGCCGTAATACTCCTTTTAATCGCGCATCATCGATTTTATCTATGCCCGAGCCTGGATTTTGTACATCGATGTCACGTCGACCAACTCGACTGTCCGCGACTTTGGGTTCTAACAAACGAACCAAATATTCAAAATCACCCACGGTGCTGGTTCTAAAGTACCAACGATGATAATAGGGGAAGTTTTTGGTTTCCTGCCGATCTACACCATAATCTTCCCAAGCAATGGTATTTGCCTCATATCCAGCGACATCATCCGGATTAAACCCTAATCCCGCTAACCGCCCTGCTTCGAAGGTTGGTATTACAAAGGCATGATAAGCCGTACTCTCGCCTAATTTACGTGCGCTTAACAAGCGCGAATAAGCTAAATCTGGATTTTTGTCGAGAATGTTTTTAAATTTATTTATAAAAGCGGTTTCGTCACTGGAGATGGGATCATCCCCTTCCCCTACGACATTCTTATTTATATGTACATGTCCCCACGCCCAAAGATCATCTTTTGCTGGAAAAACCACGCTCGGATCAGCAGTATCTTTTAAAGTAATATAGTTTAATGGTCTATTTAAGATATTGGTTCCATCTGTGTATTCGTTTTCTTTTAACACAACGAGCGTCAACCAGGGTTTAAGCCGGTCGCCTGTGGCTGCACTGGGTGTGTATCTCCACAAAAAGTCTTCATCATAAAAATCGATATACGGTAAGTAGTTTGGTTCAAAATTGGTTATCCAGTTACGTGGTTCGGTCTTAATAATGGCACTGCTGTCGATACCCACGATATCGCCTGGACCATATATCTCGACCATTTTCGTGACAGGTTGTTCACCAGGATCGGTCAACCCATCGCCGTCGACTTTCAAGTTAACGGTAATTTGTCCTCTTTTAACCGTGGGATCCGTTGGCGCGGTTATTTTATTCGCCAAGCCCTGACGCAAGAAAGGAAAAAAGGAATAGGTGCCTATTTCGTCACTCATGCTGATTCCTTCATTTCTACATGGGTAATGACATGCAATTGAAATGTTACATTCTCATCATTGGAAAATTGCTGTTTCTACTTCGACTTTATCATCGAATGGTTGGAGTTTCTTTTTCTGTTTAAATGATAAAGCTGATTTTGATACCGCGTTTCCATTTAAAAACAGGGAAAACAGCGTACCGAACCAGGCAAAAAATGGTCTTACAAAACGTTTGTAATGTGTATCAATAATGATTTCTTCGTAACGTACCACACGTTTTACGGCTGTTGGTGTTTTATATTGCTCACCGGTGACCGCCATTTCGATGCCACTATTAATAGGCTCATAAGATTTTGAACTTAACAATTCATTATCAGACTTACCAACATATTGACCTATGGCAAACTGTTCTTGAACATCCGCTACTTTATCAAGGCCGGTGCTTGCGGTGTCGACACTAACGCTGAATCGATTTGCATCCGTCGGTTTTTGGTTGCCGACTTTATCGATAGTTAGATCCAATGGCACATAACGTTGGCTTACCTTTAAACTACCGACTGGATGTAACACCAAATCGGTCGCACCCTGGTCAAATTCACGCAGTGAGACTAAAAGTTTATTGCTATCGGGTAATACGGCCTGCCAGTTTTCCATCTTTACGAATTCAGCCATTAATTGCGGCATTACCGTGATAGGTGGTAAGGTTGTTTCTTCTTCATTGCCCCAGGTATGACTAAAGTCAACATCGATAGAAAAAAACAGTATTGAAATAGAACCAGTACCTTCTACATGCCAAGGCGTCGGCCCTTCTAATGAACCACGCATCCGAACACTGAACAGCCCAATTCCGAAGACCTTAACCGATAAGGATGCCGAAATACTGATGATGAAATAAAAGGGTGAGAATCGAAACAGTGCGTCAAAGGCTAAATGGCCATCGATATTAAAGGCGCTCACTCCAAAATATATTTCTACTCTGGCACCAAATTGCACAGAGTTTGAGGTGACCGCAAAATAACCCTCGACCCGGATACGTGCGAAGCTGGTATTTAAAATACTAATAGCAATCCGGGCAATCGATCCAAAGGGTAACGGAGGTGGATTAAAGGCCGGGTGAAAACCGCCAACACTGACAACAAAACTGGCATCGTCTCCCCAACCCACCAACAGACCCATTTCACCTTCTAAGGTGATGAATAAAACACGCGATTCAAAAATGGCAGCAAAAAACCATAGACGCTTTTTATCAAATTCGATTGCACCCATGAAATTTACTTGAATAACAATCAGGGCGGCATCTTCATCGGGTAATGCAAGCTTTAATACTCCCAGAATTGCAATATTTCCAGGGATTTCGATGATCACACCCAACGACACGGTAACCAGATTCGGCGTACCCCAACCAATCTTGACCATTGGGCCTATCAGAAAGGTACCTTCTTCTACCGGAAAGTAATTCTTTAAATCACTGATGATACGTGGTGCATTTTCAATGACGTTTTGCGGAAACATCACACTGTTAATACCACCATCACGAATGCCGGAGGCGATTTCTTCCAGACGCATAGTACGGTTCAAACCAAGTAAACCACCCACACCACTTAACGTAAAACCAAATCCTAATTGTATGGGTGAACCGAATTCTGCTGTGATGATTACTAAGAGTGAAAAGCCTTTAGAGCCATCTGGCATCTTAGTGGTTATCAAGCCAATCGCCTTAACACTGACGATGCCGCTTAAATCAAGTTCCAGAATCCCGTCATATTCTTCTTTGTCTTTATTGAACCTTAGGAATCCACCACCATTAACAACACCAGCATCGATGGATAACCCAACGCCCGTCGGCGGTTTGAAACCAATATCCATATCGAATGGACCAAGATTGCCATCTTCAAATGTGGTATACAGTCCCAGACCAATTTGTTCTACCACTGCTTTAAGTGGCCCTAAATTTGCCTTTACATCAATACCTGCTTCAATTTCTATTTGCGGGTTAGATGAGTCGGCAGGTATTCCAAGTGATAAGACAAACTGCGGTATTTCAATAGGTCCAAGAGATAAATGTGTATTTATGGCAATCTCGAAATTCATTGAACCTCGGAAGCCAAAGCCTGTTTTACTTGACCAGTCAATCCCAAGTGGGATATCGACTTTAATTTCATTATCACCGAGCAATGTACTTAAAAATCCATCACCGTTTCCGGCTGTCAAAATTAAGGCCAGTTCTTTTAATTCGCTTAATGCTTTGACCTCAAACTCACCTGACTGAAAAAATACCTCAATGCCAAGATTGGCACCCTTGAATTGCATTCGAACGCCGTCCGGAGAACCAAATAAAAACAAAGGTTCCTCAGGATGATAATCAACGCTTACACCAAAGCCTACTGAAGGAAACGAAGCAGAATCTTCGAAAGGGTATTTTACATCAAGCTCATCTGGGCGAATTAGAATACCAAAACGAGAACCGATATCACTACCGACTATTATATTTAAATCGACTTCATCGCCAAGTTTATAATTAATAGGCACTTCAGAAGGAATGCCGGGCTGAATGACCAAACCCGGTAATTTCCCAGGTGCAGCAGGCAACTCTAGAATATCAAAAGATAATTCAATTGGTACATCACCAATAAAATTATAATAGAAAGGTATTTTTAAACCGATAGCACTACGGGAAAAATTTAATTCATCAGAACCACTATACTCTAGGACAAGCGTATCATTGGGTTTAATAAGTTTAACAGAAATATCCAAATCAAATAGTAAGCCGGATAAGTGATTAAAAATATTGCGAGCATCAAGTTCATCTGTGCCCCAGCCATAGACCCTTTTTACTATCGATAGAGGGTCTTGTAATATTTCTGGAATTTCCCCCCACTTCATTTTCGTGCGCACGTAGGCGTGTTTATTTGCAGAACTTCCGAGATTTTCCAGCTCTATTACATCTAGCGCAGAAAAGAGGTTATATAAAGTGGCTTGGTTTTTTGATAGATAATCGGTCAGCAGGTATTCAAATAATCGCTCGCCTATTTCGCCGAGGAATTCTGCTGAATCAACGCCAGGAGGAGCAGTTGATAATGATTGTATCCTGTCAAAGAGATCCTTAATCGTGGCTATAAGTTGCGTGATATCCGAGGCTTCAATTTCACCATCCGTTAAATCTTCAACCACCGATATGGCATTGGTAACACTTGCAGCAAGTTCGATATATTCTGGCGGCAAACCATCAACACCCCACCCCAATCTATACATGAAGCCCTTAAATTGTTCCTCATCGGAAAAGGCCTCACGCAGTGGTGAGACGGCCAAAATTAAATGGCTCGTTAAGGTGGTTAATATGTCTTGTTCGTCAGTCATACTTGTGGGTAAAAATCATCAAAATTGCGATCAATAGACCAATGTTTACTCGGATCAATTATGTCAACCAGGATATATCTGCATACAGCACATATTTCCATACCGTCTGTATGCTGCTCTCGCATCAAGCAAGAACCCGCCGGATGAAAAATGCCTTTATGATACTGTTTGCCACCTGAATACAGACCAATAATTCTGGGTCGTTTACGGCTAAAACAATCAGGTAACTCGACGTCGGGGATTATGGGTTGTTGAACATCATCGTCATCGATCACACTCGGAAACACAGTTAGAGGTTTATTGTTGGTGGTAATATAATCTTTAATATTTTTCCCGATCATTTCGGCATAAGGATAGTTATTCGCATCAAAAACGGATTCAGGTGCAGCAGTTGGCAAATATAAAATAGAACCCGGAGTGAATTCTGCGATAAATTGAGCCGCACTGACTAGATTAGGATAAGTAAACGTCACGCCGGTTTTTTCTTTAACGTGCACGGCATCTGCCGTGGGTGCGGGTTCAACAATCTCCAGTGGCGGACTGAGTTTAGGTTGTTTTTGCAATGCTTTTGGGTATTCACGAAAACGTAAGTGCACCGTATTGCCAACGGCAAACTGGTGACCATGTCCCAATTTTAAGGGGATTCTAAATTTTCCACCGCCTGCATTGGTGATCGCTTCACGAATGACCCCTGCTTTTCTAATACGATGCCAATTCCATTTGACTTGATCACCATTGAATTGCCCGCCTGATTTTGCATCGGCCTCCAATGTCAGATTTGCATATCGTTCATTAATATCATTACTGGTCAGACTCACAGGCGGTCCTTCTCTACCCCCATATTCATCACCTATTTTAAACGAATGAATAAGTTCATGAACGAACACACGACTATGATCGTTGTCTGAGGTACTGGGTATGTCACCCGCCGCATAATTCATTTCAAATGCATTCTTGCCGGCGACTTGTTGAATTTTTATATCATCCAGGATATCAACAAAAAAATAGCCTTCACTATTCCTAGCCCGTCCATTGCCTGCGACAAGAATACAAACCAGATCATAATTATTCGGCAATATACAAGCGGGGTCACTGTCTGGATCACAGCGGGCGACCGGCTTAACCCAAAGCTCGTTGATTGGAATGCCACGTGGATCGCGTAATGCTCGAAATAACACATCCATGTCATCACGATCGATACGAAACTCACTTAAGTTGACATCTTTTATATCATCCGAATCGGATATCGTATCGCCAATGGTGACGCCTAGTTCAGTATCAACAAAATCGATTAAACTTCGTTTTGCCAAACGGCGCCATCTATTGATTAATGAATTACTTACGTTACTCGCTGACGGAGCCGGATCAACTAAATTTTGCCAATCTGATCTTATATTTGCATTGCTACGTGCGCCATTGGAAATATCATCATTTGCTACCGGCAAACCAACCATATAGATCAAATGCTCTAAATTCCATGCGCCTGCAACTGAGCTAGGAGGATCCTTTTCTGGCGCGGGCACATAACGTGCCTTCATATTCGCACCCGAACCAACTGGATATACTTCTGCATTCACTGACACGCCTGTCCCGGCAGATGGCATGAATGCCGTCCAAAAATTCATCGAGGTTGACAATACATCAAAAGGTTTATTCAGTGGATTGGTCTTTATAAATTGCACTAAAGAATTAACATAACTAGTAGAATTTGCTTGATCCGATGCGGCAAAGCCATCGCCAATGATAAGAATGTTTGGTACAGCCTCTGGGTTTATCGTTCCTGGCCAACCTCCGCCAACTACGATAGAGGCGTCAATGGTGTTAGAACTATCCCAGGCACTTGCTACTTCAATATTTTCCGTCGCCGTCGCCCCGCCAATACTTGCCGGTAATGTTGCGGTGATGGCGATGATATTACTGGTATTATCACCCGCCTTAAGAATCAATTTACCCGACGTGGTATTCACATTCGCTGAGGGCGACCAGGTTATGTTAGGCATATCGGTGATATCACCCACTGTGCCATCATCAAATTGTGCGCGCAGGTTAAAACGATATTTGGTGTTTTCAGGTCTGGATGTTGTAAATGGTCTAACTTTTAAGGGTGATGGCGTTAACCAGACCTGGCTAATTGATTGATGAACGTGTATTCGAAGAAACGCTTTATCGACGACATCCCCACCCGGAACTGTCTTTGCTTCAACCTCAATAATAAAATTATGTTTGCGGGTTGCCGGTAACGTGGCATCTAACGTCACCACGCCATTGGTCAGATCGACTGACATACCGTGACCTGAATGAGTATTTGGAGGTGGTGATCCTTGTTTTTTAAACAGCGGCTTAAAAACCAATTCAATATCTGTGTTACTGCTTAAATAATTGGAAGCGCGTGTGAGACTGCCTCCGGTTTCTTCAAAAAATAAATACGTCGTTAAATCCGGCGAAGCTTGACCGGGTACAACATGGATATCCTTATTCCGATTTGCACCTCTTGACCACCACATACTTGTGATTGGCATGAATACACCCTTTAATGCGTATAATAATTAAGTTAACTCTGCATCCATGTTTTTTGTTGATTAAACGACAGCAATAGCTGGCTTTTGGATTATCAATCCAAGCCTAATTGTAATACAGCCGGGTTTAAGACACACAGCCACATGAATACGTAATATAAAGAAATTTCAAGTATCAATATATTGAGAAGGTATGAAGGATCGAAAAATTACACATGCCTCAGCAATATCGCTTATTCCCTATATCCAACTGAAATCAATAATCATATGTTCAGAAATAACCGAACGGGTCTTTTGAAATTATGAAATCGATTTTATTGGCTTAAAGCGAAATCCCGAGGTAAGAGTTTCTTTTATATTAACTTGAACATTATCCCGTAAATCTCTGGTTTGAGCATCAATATCGACCACTATTTGTTCCTCTTCCAAATGGAGTTCTAATGAGGTAGCCTTTACAATTCTGACAAAATTTTGATTTATCCTTAGAACAAATATGTTAAAACCCGCTAAATATAACTGCTCAGAAGACATCAATTTTAGTGATTACCGATAGAATATAAGCGAGATTTTTTAATTGAAATAGAGAGTAAATGAGAGGCCAGAGGAAGAAATCGATTGCAAAGATAAAATTAGTTTGAGATTGCCATAGTAAATAAGATTCGAGCAGATATGTGCTGTATCAGAGGTTCAAAAACGGAATCCAGAAACAAAAAACCCCATTCCCTTTCTAAGAATGAGGTTCCACTCTACTCCAAAGCATGCATTGGCCTCCTTAGGTTTTAAAAGACGATTTATTCTGTCAAATCAAATCCTTTTCTATATGACAATTTTTCCATACATATTTTTATACGTAATGTCAAGAAAATAATTAAATTTCAATAATTTCTATCGCATGCTTTGACAATACGGAAAACCATGAAATCGGCAGTTTTCATAAGAGCGATTTCAATGATGTAAATAGAAAACTCGTTGTCGGTATCGATTTGGGCTATTGTTACTCGATCACAACTAACAGGAAACGCCTCATTGACAGTTGTGGCTATCAATACACAGTAACTAAATTGAGTGAATATCATCTGGCAATCTACAATAAATTGCCAGGATGGAACAATCGGAGTTTTCACCCTGATGATTCCTGAGATAGCCTAAAACCTGAAGGTAAATCGCGAACTATCCCTGTGAACAATCTGACCAAAATCTCTATATGATATGCAAACCTAATCTAATTTAGCTTTCTAAATGCTTACTTGGATATCCAAAAAATGAATAAACGGATAACCTGGTTTTTTGGACCAGGATTCTCTACTCGGCCTCATCAGTTCCAGATAACACGCACAGCGCCGAGGATGACTGATAAGGAAGCGTTCCCTCTATGCTCACCTCAGCTTCGGTTCCGCCGGGAGCGGCTCCCGGCACACGGTAGGTGGTGACGTCAATAGGCGCTATGGTTGTTTCCTTCGGCTGATCTACCTGAGCAACCCACCCATAAGGTACTCGGTAAGCCCGGTACACCATGTTCATTTTAAACTGCTTGCCCCAGTAGGGACTGATGTACTCCCAGACAAGCTGGTGCTGGTCAGTGACTTCGATGATGCGACCGCCACTGCCTTCGGTAATTAAGGTGTTGCCGTTTGGCAGGCGTTGGGCGCCGCTGATGAAAGGGCTGTAAAAGCGATTGCTGTCAGTCGGGTGGACGAACCCGGCCTCAGCCGGCGTGTACTGCCAGATTATCTTTAAGGTAACAGGATCAAATTCCAGCACTCGAGAGTAGTCTCGCAGGGCATTTTTAGCACCCGTGGAGCTGCCGGGGTTGGGTGCACCGTATCCGGCCCAGCCCCCGTTGTCAAAGACCAAAATATTGCCCTCACCGGGCAGACCTTTGGGGATCATGTGGGCGTGGTGTTGTCCAATAATCCAACCGAGGGCTCTGAGCTCGGGCGTTTCATCGTAATTGGGTCCCACCTTCCAAACTATCTGGCCGGTTTCTTTGCTGATGATAAATATAATGTTGGTTTCACGGCCGTCAGTAATAATGTTATCCGGGTGGAAGCGAGCATCGCCGGCATCGTACCATTTGTTGGGACCTAAGGTGGCCATGGCGTTTAGGTGCATCCAATCACCCATGCCGCCGCCGGCTGGCCGCATATTGGGATCGCGACTCAGAATGTTTTTGGCATCCTCACGAAAATCGAATTCTTCGAAATGTTCACTGCATACCCACTCCCACACTAAATCGCCGTCCCAGGTTACCTCGTAAATGGTATCGTCCAGCAGGGGCTTATCGGAAATGTCCTTGCATAATACCTTCTTGTGGCCAATCATCAGCGTATTGCCACCGTCTATCTTCGGATCCATTCCGGGTGCGAAGTAGCCAACCGGATTGCCTTCCCGTTGATAGTCATGATGGACGCGGGCCATCCACTGGGGTTCCTCACCGGGATCTTCAATATACTCATACTCGTTGAATTTCCAGACAATGCGACCTTCCCAATCGACCTGTATCAGGTCACGATAATCCTGCATACCGAAATTGGTATTGCGCTCGCCGGTATGGCCCAGTACGTAGCCGCCCGGTAAAAGTTTATTGGGAAACCCATGCAACCCCTTCCACAGGCGTACCTCGCGGCCGTTCATGTCGATAAGAAGGGCGCCGAGCTCCTTGGCCTGGAAGATGGTGTAACCACTCCAACACCTCTCAGGAAGGTAAACAGTGGCCCCTGTGGGATAGACGGTGGGGTAGGTCATTTTTCGTTCCTTTCTATTAGGTTGATTGTTTGTACCCAAATTAGTCTCGATGTCAACCACGGACTCAAGCGCCGAAGGTCTAAACCTGAAGCCGCCGCGTATCGCGCCCGGGGCGTGACGCGTCTGCCTCAGTCATGCCTGGCCCAGTCCGGCGCGGACTTCGGTTTCGGTCGCCGCCCGTAAAAGAGGTTGTCCAGGTGGAAAAAGAATCGCCGTGCGATGGCATTGCGCACGACCATCGCCCGCACAAATTGATGGGGCAAGGTGGCGGCATGACTCCAGGGGCAGACCCGCATGCAGATGTTGCAGCCCGTGCCCACCTTGCCCCAGTAAGCAAAACAGGTTTCCGCATTCAATTTCCAGCGCCGAATGCCGTTGACCACCGCGCGCGCCCCCTGGGGGATGGAAGCCGAGGGGCAGCAGGCCGCGCACTTCTTACAGATGCGGCAAAAATCGGCCACACCGATATCCACCGGCCGATCCGGTACCAGCGGCAGGGTGGTGGTGACCGCTCCTAGCCTGACGCGCGGTCCCAACTTTTTGGTGAGCAAATAGCCGAGACGTCCCATTTCGCCCAGGCCCGCATCCACGGCCAGGGGGACCAGCAGGGTGTCATAATAACGCAGGTGGTTGGCGGTGGCCTCGTAGCCGAGATTGGCGATAAAAGCGGCCACCTGGGCGGCGATGAAAGCGCCGGCGGCATAGCGGCCCTGGCTGTCGACGGAGGTCGGCGTGTGAGGGGCCACGGCGATCATGCGAAAGTCCATTTCAACGGCAAAGACGATGGCCCAGGGGTGGGTCAATTCAATCGGTGCGCCCAAATCGGACCAGTTTTCATGAAAAATTTCTCCCCGGCGGGAATAGACCCACAGGGGATTGATCCGGGTAATGCCAACGAGCTTGGCTCCCAGGCTCAGGGTGTAACCCTTGATCCGGATGGTGGCTTCCTGCGGATCGAGAGCCACACGGCTGCTTGTTAAAGCTGGGTGTCCCTTGGGTTTGACGATGTGCGCGTGGGAAAGATGGAGCGAAAGGGCCACCGAGGCCGCAGAGGCCGCGAGATTGGGCCGGTGGTGGGGTCGGTCGATGGCACCGGGTGTGCCGATGATACCTCCCAGCGCCCGACGTGCGGCATCGGCCTGCTCCAGCTGCGGATGTTCGGCATAGAACTGCCGGTAAGGTTCGGAACTGGGTTGCAGGGTGCGGTTGCGGGCAAAAACGGTCATCCGTTCGTCGAACCGCGCCACCACGCCGGTGATAAGACTCAGAGTGCCTTGCCGGGCGATGGGATTGGCGCCTATGCGCACCGTCAGCAACGCCACGGTGCCGGTCGCCAGACAGGCCGCCAGAATCAACAGGTAGACGCCGCGGCCGGAGCTGAAAAACCCGCTGTGCCAAAGATACAAAAAGAGTACTGTGACAGCGACCATAGCAGCCGCCTGCAGACCGGCCCAAAGCGCCGCCCGGCGTTCCCCCTCCCAGCAGCATGAGATGAAAAAGGCCAGGCCGACGAGGGCCTGGGCAATCAAGCCGAGGGTCAACAGTGTTTCCAACAGTAGGATCATCCGGTTCCTTATCAGCCGGCCAATTCGCCAGCGGGGCAACGGCATCATGTCCCTGCAGGTCAAGCGGGGAGCGGCCAATTACGCCTGTTTTAACTTGACCTTTCACCTTGCGGCGATTATAGGATGAGGCTGCTTTTCGTACCGAAAGGAGCTTGAATCATGACCATCATCGATTTTCACAACCATTTCTATCCACCGGCCTATCTTGAAGCGATCCAGGCCGGGCCGAGCAGCATCAAAGTCACCATTGACGACAACGGCAACCCGCTGCTACATTATCCGGGCGACTACAACATCGTGGTCCCCGGTCATCGCGATGTGGACTTCCGGGCTCGGATTCTGGAAAAGGCCGGCGTCGACATGCAGGTGCTCACCATGACCACCCCCGGCACCCATGTGGAATCCCCCCGGCGGGCGGCTGAGCTGGCCCGGATCGTCAACGACGGCTTCGCCGCAATAATGCAAACTCGGGGGGACCGGTTCGCCGCCCTTGGCACCCTGCCCCTGAACGATCCGGTGGCTTCTGTGGCGGAAATGGAGCGGTCCCGGGCTGAACACGGCTTCAAGGGGTTTCAGGTTTTCAGCAACATCGACGGGGTCGAACTGACCGATCCGCGCTTTTGGCCACTTTATGCCAAAGCTTCGGACCTGGGGCTGATTCTCGATATCCATCCCACCTTTCCGGTGGGCGTTGAGGCCATGTCCGATTACTGGCTCATGCCACTGCTCGGTTTTACCTTCGATACCACGCTGACGGCCGCCAAGCTGGTGTTCAGCGGGGTGGTTGAAAGATATCCGGGTATCAAATGGATTCTGAACCATGCCGGCGGTGCGATTCCCTACCTTGCCGAACGACTCGATCGGGGCTATCAAGCCTTTAAGGAATGTCGCGCCCATATTTCAAAGCCGCCCAGTACCTACCTGAAGAATTTTTATTTCGATGCCGTCAATTTCGATCCGCAGGCCCTGCAGCTCTGTGTCGATTTTGCAGGCCCCGAGCATGTTCTGGCCGGCAGCGACTATCCCCATCAAATCGGCAGCCTTGCTAAAATGCTCAGCACCATCGACCAGTTGAAAATCACGGCCGGCGAGAAGAAACAGATCCTGGGCGGCAATGCCCGCCGGCTGCTCGGCCTGTAAGCGGCTACGGATTATCGGGTTCGGCGGGCGGGATCGACCTCGCTGACGGGTATTTGGACCCGCACGAGTTGCGTCGTCACCCCTCGGCCGGCATCAAACAAGAGAGATATATCATCGACCCGAACGGCTAAAGCGGGACCTTGTCGGTTGGGAACCGGTTTAGGTTTGCCGGTTCCAAGCAATATAATTTTCATTGTGGTCTGATTCTTTCCCAACGATCATGTGACGAGCCACCGCTAAGACTTCTTTGAATCTAATCAACCTGTTGTTCCATTTTTTTTTCCACGTTGGGACGTTTTTTGTTGGCAGGACGGATGCTAAACCAATACACTGACGTGCCTGCCAGGGCCAAGAGACCGATCGCCACCGGGTGATAAATCAATATGGTCAGTTCGCCGTCGATCAAATTAAGCGATTGGGATAGCGTTAGTTCGAATCTTTCTCCCAGAAAAAAGCCGATGACAAACACGATCGCCGAGTAGCCGAAGGTGTTCATCAGATAGCTGATGAGGGCGAAGATGAACATAATCACCACCCCAAGCAACCCGCCGGTGGCCATATAGACGCCCACGACACAAAGCAGCAGGGCGGTTGGAAAAATAAAGGACTCCGGCGATCGAATCACATGTGACCAGAGACGTAGCCCTAAAAGTCCCGATAAGAGATTCAAAACATTGGCCATCATCAAAGCGCCGAAAAGACCGTAAATCAACTGACCTTGCTCCCTGAAAAGAAGGGGGCCCGGTTGGACGCCATGAATCATCAAGGCGGTGATAATAAGTGCCGCGGCAATGTTACCGGGTATGCCCAGGGTCAGCATCGGGATCAAATTGGCTCCGGAGACCGAGCTGTTGGCCGATTCCGTTGCCGCAATGCCATGAATGTTGCCCTTGCCGAAACTATCCGGGTCCTTCGATATCTGTTTCGTTGTTGCATAGGTCATAAATGCCGCGGCTGAAGAATCGAGCCCCGGGATTGCTCCCATGATGGTTCCGATCA
Source organism: uncultured Desulfobacterales bacterium (assembly GCA_945787595.1). Next base: position 23,535 of record CALZJV010000086.1, read on the forward strand.
CCGAACCTCTCAACATGGTGTAACGGCAGGACCAATACTCGGCCCAGCTGACCCGGCGATCTTCCCTTTTTTGGGTTTTCGGAAATTTGACGGTCGAACTGATCTCGCCTCGAATTTGCGCCAGCCGGCGAAAAATTTCGGGCACGGCCAACATGCCCAGCGCCACCGCCACCAGCGGTAGCCCGTCATAGAGTTCGAAAAATCCGAAAATAAAGCGCGGTGAACTGTTTTCCGGATCCAATCCCACCGTTGCACAAAACAAACCCAGGGCCGCCGAGGTGATGCCTTTGGTCATGGAATCACCCACCAGCCCGGCGATGACCGAGAAGGCAAATACCATGAGCGCAAATATTTCTATGGGGCCCATTTTTAAGGCCACCGCGGCGATCAGAGGGGAGACGGTAAAAAGGACGATATCGCTGAAGGCATCACCGGTGATGGACGAATAAAGCGCCATCTTGGTCGCTTTTTCCGATTTTCCTTTTTTGGTTAACGGAAAACCATCCAAGGTGGTGGCGGCGGCATCCGGCGTTCCGGGGGTGTTGATCAAAATTGCGGGAATGGCGCCACCGACCAGACCGCCTTTATTGACCCCGACTAAAAAGGCGATGGCCGTGAGGGGGTTTAGGGTAAAGGTAAAGGGAATTGCGATGGCCATGGCCATCACCGGCCCCGTGCCGGGTAGGGCACCCACGAGTTGTCCTAAGATCACCCCAAACAGAACGAAAAACATATTATACAGGGTAAATGCATCGGCAAAACCCGCCAGGACGATGTTGAAATCGATCATATCACCAACCGTTGTCTTTTAAGGAAGGGGCCGTTTCAGCAGCAGTTCGATGGAACTCCACGTCGCCAAAGGTATCAGCACAATCCCTGCGAACAACCAGAACGGCCGGCGCTCCCCGATCAATAGCATAAGGACCATTACCAGAAGCGGTGCGGCAACCAGAAACCCGGCGAGATGGATCACATAAAGGCCGATGAAGGAGATTACAAAAAACAAACCTGCACGCAAGGCCAGCGGCACATCAAATTCGGCCTTTCCGGTAGGAAAAAGGAGATGCACGATACTCGTTATGATCACAATAACGGTCGTGATGATCGGCAACGTCGCCGGTCGCAGCCATCCGTAAGCCACTGTTTCGGTGTGCCGGGGAATAATCCAGAAAAGCAGTATGGCGCCAAAAACGGCAACAACGAGTCCTGATATGCGATTGAGAGTCATCCGAACTTTCCTGATTTGGGGTACAGCGACCCTGCCTGACGAATCCCGCGGAGCCAATTCAAGTGTAGGACTTTCAGGGTTCACGGGTTCAGGGTTAATCTTCCCACGTCGGACCTATTCAACGTTATTGAACCTTGAACCCGTGAATGGTTACGAAGGGTTTATTCAATATCGAAAACCTGGTCTTCAGGGCCAGGTCAGAGGTGATCGGCTCTGCCATAGATCAAATCTGTTCAAGGTTTCGGGTGTCAGGTGTCAGGTGTCAGGTGTCAGTAAATACCGAATCCTGAAACCTGAACACTGATTTGGTTGCAACTGAAGACCCACACCGGCGAAAGAAAGTCCATTTAATGAGCGACTCCGAAATAGCGGGTCGAATTCGGTTGCTGACACCTGACACCCGACACCTGAACACTGCTGGCAAACGTAATCACCCATATCACCCCTCTCTCCGAGCTGTAGGC
>CALZJV010000087.1 GCA_945787595.1 uncultured Desulfobacterales bacterium
CGAGTGTTTGAGGTGTTGAAATCCCAGGGCATGCAGTCGAATCAACAGGTCACATTCCTGTCCGATGGCGGAGATACCGTGCGTGATTTGCAACTGTATCTGAACCCTAACGCAGAGCACCTCCTGGACTGGTTTCACATCACCATGCGAATCACTGTCATGCGTCAGATCGCCAAAGGGCTGGGTGTTGCAGGAACTGAATTACGTGAGATTGTGCTGAAAGAACTGGAACGGATTAAGTGGTTTTTGTGGCATGGAAACGTTTTCCGATCCCTGGAGACAATGGATGATCTTGCTATGGATCTTGACACAGATGAGCCTACCGCAAAGGAGATAACATTGCTTAAAAAGCTCGAAGAATTCGAGACCTACATCCGGTACAACGCTGGGTTCATTCCGAATTACGGGGAGCGGTGGCGCTATGGCGAGACCATCTCGACAGCGTTTGTGGAATCGACCGTCAACCAGGTGGTGAGCAAGCGGATGGTTAAGAAACAACAAATGCGCTGGAGCCAGAAAGGTGCTCATTTGTTGCTACAGATTCGCACCCGTGTTCTTAATGATGAGCTTCGAGACGTTTTCCGGCAATGGTACCCAAGCTTTTCCCAAGGGGATGAATATCAAAGGTTGGCAGCGTAGCTCCCCCAGTTTTTTTCGCTCTCCTATCCTATTGAAACCTACCAGTAAGAAAAGAAGGCTGCAGGCAAACCGGTGAGCTACGCTCAATTTGGCCAAAAACTTCACCATCCGCAAAAAAATGTGCCTTGACAGCCAAATCCGCCTTTGATAATCGAATATACATCGCTTTCACTCACTGCACGTTTCAACATGTTGGGCTGCCGTTGAATCCGGTACACAATTCAAAATTTTCGATTTTTTCACTCTCAAAAAGCGAACTCTTATCATTTTAAGGGAGGTGGCCATGAAAGAACAAACTGGAAGTCTTGTTGTCATTACACAGGCCGAGAGCTCAGGCGTAAGAGCGGGCCCGTATCGCATCGATGTATTTGACGGCCACAAGAAGCGACTGCCAAAGAACTCTCAATACTGTGCCACTGCCGTTCTGGGTAGTCCCGCCAGGTTCAAGCTCATGCCCGGAAAGTACACTGTTCGCGCGAGAAACGCCAAGGAAGGCGAGTCCATCGAGCGAACGTCGGTACGGGCAAACGATGAAACCATGTTGCCGATTTCGGTTGGGCGGGTCCTTGCACGAGATTACAACGATCTGCTCGTGCAGATGGCACCCTTACAGAAACGATTTGAATCCTTCATGCTGGATCTGGGACAAGACACTCGACTGCAGGCCAAGTTCCTGGCAGATCCAGACAAGACGTTGCGAAAACGGAAATTGTTACCCCCGGGTAGTGGACTCAGCCGCAAGAATCGCTTGTTCATCGCGTTACTTGCGAATATGAAACTCAGAAAACTCATCCGCGAGGGCAAACGGCAGGTTAAAGTCCCGAGTGCGTTCCGCAAACGTCAGGCTCCCGGAATACGTCGGGTCTTGAAAGAACACGTGCTTGCCGGCAAGCGCCCGACCTCGGAGATTTTGGATGCCTCCATAAGAAGCCGGTACTTCTTCCAGGCAGTGCTGACTTCGATACTGACCGATCCGGTATTGAAAAAGCTCTACCGACAAACATTCTCGCGAAAAGAAGTTGACCTGTTATTCGATGCAACTTACGCGTTCGCCGACCGAGCAGATCCGAATGGCGCAGCTCTGTCGTTGGCGGCAGCAAGTGCCCCCGGCATCGCGGCGGTAATCACGTTCTCCTTGCTCAACGTAAACTTTGGCGTCGGAGTCAGCAGCAGGGCGGCAATTTTTGTGGATGCAGGTATCTTTACGAAAAGTACGGTATTCACCGAGTCGCGCATCTTCACGAGCACCAAAATAGTTTGTAGCCTCACTCCGGTGATTGCGCGGGAAGTTGGAGTCTCGGACGAGTACGAATTGTTCGAGGACCACACCGTCGCACCGAAATTGTCGAAAGCGTTTGAACTGGAAGACGTTCAGGTCAATGAGCTCTCTAACTACGCTACGATTGCGGACGCGATCGTGCAAGGCATGAATGTGATGGACTACGAGAAAGCGCTTGCATACGCTCGGGAACAGCTGGCTAGCAGGAGTTGAGTCATGACCGCACGTGAGTTCGGTGGTCGCTTTCCGTGTGCTCTCACGGTTCTCCCAACCTATCAGTGCACGGCCGCCTGCAAAAACTGCTGTTTCGGGTGCACGCCCAGGGTCGAGGGGCGAATACCGCAGGATCGCCTCCTCGGTTACCTTCGAGAGGCGAGAAAAATTCCGTCGGTCCGGCTCATTGTTTTTTCCGGCGGCGAGTGTTTCCTGCTCGGTGAGGATCTGGATGAGGCGATTGGTGTCGCCAGCAGTGATGAGGTAGTCACCCGCTGCGTAACGAATGGATATTGGGCCGAGACGGAAGAGGTCGCGCGGGCAAAGGTTCAGTCTCTCGCGACACAGGGGCTTGATGAGCTGAATGTCAGCACCGGCGATTTTCACCAACGCTGGGTCGACATTGAACGCGTCGGCTATGCTGCGGAAGCTGCGGTTATCGAAGGCCTGCAAGCGGTGGTCATGGTAGAGATTCACGAAGGTCGGAAGTTCAGCGGAACTTCGTTGGTTGACACGCCGGCTGTCCAAAGAATCTATGCCGATCCGAACCTCAAGCGGCGTTTCCAAATCGTCGAGAGCCCATGGATGTCGAACAAGACCGAGATTGGCGTGGCGCAACCGCCGGACAGGATGATCTCACGTGCAAATCAGGAAGCATCGGGTGGCTGCACGAGTGTGCTGTCATCTATAGTTATTTCACCCGCCGAGTATCTGATAGCATGTTGTGGTCTCGCACACGAACAAATTCCCGCGATGAGGCTAGGCTCGCTTCGATCTCGATCGTTTGCGGAATTGATTGAGCAGGCAAGAGCAGATTTTTTGAAGCAATGGATAATGATTGAAGGCCCACACAAGATCCTTCAGTGGGCCTCCGAGATAGATCCGTCGATAGAGTGGGAGGACAAGTATGCGCACATCTGCGATGCGTGTCGCCGCCTCCATTATGATGAACGCGTGCTGGAAGTCATCACTCGACACGCTGACTCAAGGGCCGCCGACGTCATGATGCGCTTCAACATGTTTGATCGATTCGGTGCCAATTTGCCGCCCGTCGCGGAAAGCTGTGGGCGGGATCCAGAGACATGACCTGCACGGCATCAAACTCAACGGGTATGTGCAGTACCCGGAAAGGGAGCCTGTTTGCCTTCTAACTCCAGACGAATTCGATCCGGTGATTTGCAAGATCCAAGAATCACATTGCGGTTGAGTTTATAAAAAAAATGAACGTGAATGCAATCCGTTTTGTTCCTAAATATCAGGATTTGCGGTTATTCCGAAAGTCATATGAGCATTAGCGTAAAAAATTGTTCCGTTGCTATCGGAAGGCCTAATACCACAAGTAACATCGCTTTTCAGGCGATGGTTTCAAAATTAAAAGATTACAAAATAAAAATTGCTATAATTAGATCTTTTTCACGACATGGAACCATTTTTCTTTTTCAGCTACGCGCATGCAGATCGGACGCTCTGCGAAGGTCCGCCGAGGGACGATGGCCCGACGGCCAAACTTCCTTGATGAGTTGTATGACGAGCTTAGCAAGCGTGTCAGCGCAATCGTTGCGCAGCCCAAGGAAACAGTTGGGTACCGGGATCGTGAACGCTTAGGCATTGGAGATCGTTGGGCTGGAGATTTGGCGGAAAATCTGCGCACTGCTAAAGTGCTAGTTCCTCTGCTAACCCCCAATTTTCTTGCCGATCCCAATAATAGGCCCAATTAAAACATAGCTGCGTTTTCACCCAATATAAATACCTAAAATCAGAATGGCACCGGAATAAAACGCTCACTGAAGCGGAAAATCTTTCATTGCATCCCAGTATTCTTTCTCTACGGTAAAAATACCCAAAATGGATTAAGGAATCGGGGGGATCGGTAACAAAATCAAAAAGACAGGTTAAATCGCAGGTTGAGACTCAAACGTAGTGCAGTATAACGCACGAATCGTTGCCATCTCCCGACCCTGTACAATTATTTAAGAGTTTGAAACTGAATCCTAAGATCGACGTTTTTTGTCCAAATTCTATCGAGACTCCATATTAGAATACATTGGGGCAAAAGGTGTTGCCAGGGAAAAATTAATATGTAAACCTTTATCGGTGGAAAGAAAATCTATGATGAAAAGAGGCTGGATGAGGGCTTAGCAACTTAATCTGACAATCGCCTCAGAAAGGGTATTTGCCAGATTGGATCTTAGATAAATCATTTAATAATTCATGATACCTCTTTTTCATTCGTGCATGCATACATCGTACATCATCTCCACATTCATTCCGTTTTTTCAAGAACTCAAGCTGCAATAGCTTTAGTTTATCTTTTGCATGTTGATTTCTCGACAACGCTTTCCGGATTTCAAAATATACCTCTGAAATCTGGTTGTCGTAGCGAGCAAGCAGACGATTAGAGCAGATGAGTTTCTCACTTTGAAGCACCGCCTTTTCACATTCAAAAGACGGTATTGCTAAGTGTTCTTCGAAACTAGGGGGGCCACACATCCCATATTGGCACGCCACATCTGAACCCATCCATACGATTCCCTCACTTTCACGGCCAAGCTTTTTCAGTGTATCTGGTTGCATAAGATAGCTAAGTAACCCAAAGCTAGTTCCGTGATTCCAGGCGTTATCAAAAATTCTTTCATTACAAAAAGAACTGGGGTGTGGCTTTGCGTTTATATTTATTGAGCACGTATGAAAAGCTATAAATCCTCCATCCAAGACAATATGAAAACGTCCAGACAAAAAAATTATAGATGCACAAGCAGATGCACAACCAAAACCGCTCGGTACGTAGACTGAGGTTAATTGTCCGGCCGCTTGCATTTTATTTAATCATGGTTTGGCGCCAGGCAATCACATGGGCCTGGTTTATTTTGCTCCAATCACTTTCTGATTTCATCCCGGAAAAACCAACAAAATCCCTGATGGCTCGATGATAAGTTAGCCGGGTGCGTCTGGAAACAAAATTTGTCAACCAAACTGCGGATTCCGGTACCAATGATAAAATTTCCAAGGTGGGTTTTTCACCTTTGGGCGCTGGAATGATATCCAATTTTTTTCTCCTTTTAGGCTTCATGTTTGGGTCTGATTTGTGGCTTAAAACACGCAAGATAATGCGCTTTATATTGCACGTTTTATTTATATTCGGCGCGGTTCAGAATTGACCCATTGAGGTATTACACACCCAGCTAAATTTCGGCCCCGCCATTTGCGATTTTTTAGACATGAGATCGGATGCCATCTCGATTAGATAGGCCCAGTAACACCTATTACTGTCTTTCCTATCCAACATTTTTCTTGAAAAACAAACCAAAGAATCAGTATCATATCAGAATCATAGCAGTGTAAAGCACAATATGGACGCGTTGGATAATCGCTGATCTGCTTTTGAATTCTCTTCAGTGGCATTATAATCAAGCCATTCTTTCCTACAGACAATCTGAAGAATCTGGTTAATCTATCCGGATCATAAATTAGGTCAAAAAGTAATTTTTTTGACCTCCTCATTTGCGATATGTGGAGAGATCTGGATTAACAGAAGGGTAGGGGGTTAAGCTTTTTTTCTGAAATTTTCCCCTGCTTGGGGTATTGGAAAAGACAAGAGCACTTTGGTTGGTTGAATAACTATTCGAATTTACGTTTTTGGTTAAAAGGGGTTCTTATTTATATTTCATGCTCGTTTGCTTTCCAAGGGTCCAAATGTAAGGCCGCCCATCCGGGCAATACCGTATTGTTTACCATGAAATCGAAACCGATGGAGATGGTCATCAGACCATCCCAGGGAATTCTGGAGTATGTAGTGGAGATCGATGATCGTGCTGTCGCCGCAGACAAATAGACGGCGCCAGATCATTGGGCTAATGCCCAACAGCACGACTTTCAATTGGTATACGATGGGTTCGGGAGTCTGGGACATGATGTAATTTTAGCACCATGCGCACGCGAGGCAACCTGATACTTTCATCTCCCCCGGTTTTTTTCGCTCTCCTTTTTTATGATTCTTCTCTAATTTAGTTGGTTTAAATTGATCCTACGATTGAAGAAGTTTCATGATTAAAATATAGGCTATTTGTTGAACCGCCGAAGCTTCTATGACATGATGAAGCGAATATGGATAAAAGATCTGAAAGACCCCCGCTTCGGGTTGTAATTAAATATTTCCTTTTGCAATTGCCGGGGCAGGTAGCCTTTATTTTGATTCTCGTCGTGGGTCGACAGTGGTTGGAGGCCCCGGCTTATCTCATTTGGGGACTACTTGGTTTCTGGGTTGGAAAGGATATTTTTTTATTTCCTTTTCTCTGGCGGTTTCATGACCCGAACCAGTATCCCGACAGATTTCGGATGGTCGGCCGCAAGGGTTTCGCTCTGACCCGTCTTAACCCTGTTGGCTATGTTCAAGTGCAGGGAGAACGCTGGCAGGCTGGTATTTATGAAGAGCAGGCCTCCATTGAGCAGGGCGAAGCGATTTGTATAGAGGCCATTAACGGTCTCAAATTGACGGTGAGACCATGCACCGAAGATTAGCAGAGATGATTAATAAACCAAAGGGAAAAAACCATGTCGAGGTCTTTGACATTTGGTATTAAGTTGCTTTGTGGCCCTTCCATTGTTGTTATTGTGTTTATTGGCTTTTTTGTTATGCCTGCCATGGCATCGGACCGCTTTGTGGACCACGGTGATGGTTCTGTTACTGACACCAAAACCGGCCTGATGTGGGCGGCAAAGGACAATGGAAATCCTATAAACTGGCTGAATGCCCTTTCTTATTGCCAGAATTACAGCGGTGGCGGCCATACCGACTGGCGGATGCCGACCTTGGCTGAACTCACAAGTCTTTATGACCCCAAAGATAAAAACAAGCGTGGTTACCATGTTAATAAACTAATAGACACTTCTGCCCAAAGTTGTTGGGCTTCAGAAACTCGCGGTTTCAAGGCTGCCCGCTTCAATTTCATCTATGGTCAAGCGTACTGGCTCCGCCAGTCTTACTCCGGCCCCACACGGGTCTTGCCAGTGCGTGCAGGCAAATAAACAAACCGGTCCTTTATTTTGCAAATCTTTACGAGGTTTATCTAAAAGCTCTAAATCACATTAGGCTTAGTAGTTTAAATAGCTCCAACAAAGCTGAAATTATTAATGCACATAAAAATTTGTGATATCATCATTCTGGATTCTTAGGGCTGAACTGGATGTACCTGCTATCCATCAAGCATTTGACAACTCCAATAATCGTATGATATCCGAAACTTATCTTCACTGATTTCGATAATTGTCGAATTAAAGATCATGGCAAGATACACCCAGAAGTTAGTGGCTTGAAAATTTCAATGTAATCTTTTATTGCGACACGATCCGCGTTTTAACCGGATAACGTCTCAAATGTGAAGATATTCAGATTTGTACAATTGCTTGTACTTTTTATAGAGCAGAATAGTTGAAACAGAGGGTATCGACGATGTTACATACGCGAGTGTGCGAGGTACTGGGGATTGAGCATCCGATAATTAGCGTCCCAATGTCGGGAACAGCTACTGCCGAACTGGCTGTGGCCGTATCAGAGGCCGGTGGACTAGGGCTCATTGGTGCGTGGCCGGCTAAAGGCCCAGATTGGTTGCGAAGGCAGATCCGCCTTGTACGTGAGCACACTCAACGAGCGTTCGGAGTCGGCTTTATCTCATCGGCTCCCAATTTTGGTGAATTGGTTCAGGTAGCGATAGAAGAATGCGTGCCAGCAATTAGTCACTCTTTCGCTGATCCCACACCCTATGTTTCAGCTGCACATGAAGCCGGTATCAAGGTGCTGGCGCAGGTTCAAAAGGTGTCGCATGCAAAGAAAGTAACATTCGCAGGTGTAGATGTCATCACGGCTCAGGGCACCGATGCCGGCGGTCATACCGGATATATTGGCACACTCTCACTGGTGCCGGCAATCATTGACGTGGTGGGTGATATTCCAGTCGTCGCTGCCGGGGGTATCGCTGATGGTCGCGGTTTGGCAGCAATGCTTATGCTCGGCGCTGAGGGTGTGTGGCTCGGGACACGCTTTGTGGTAAGTCAGGAGGCAATGGGTTGACCAAAGCATATGACATCACCTTGGATGCCCCATTCCCAAAAGACGTTGGTGATCGGGTTCTCAGTAACGATTTTACTTCCGAATGGCATGGGCGAGATGAAGAAGTAGCGGCCCATCGCGAAGAGCTAAGAAAGAAATTGTCCACCGCCGAGGACTCTGAAGATGCGAAAATTGCTAAGGTTCAGGTTGGAAACGCCACGGGATTGATTTCAAGTGTGGAACCTGCAGCCGACATCGTACGTCGGATCATCGAAGAAGCCGAAACAATCTTGCGTGGTCGTCCCCAAACGCTATTAAAGGATTTAGGCTAGCAGAAGAAATTCATATTCATATTGTTACTTATTCCGGTTTTTTGCACCGTTGCTACTCACACCCTGTAAGCTGTTTCCGAAGGAAATGCGAGGGGTTTGGAGTCGTGAATTTAAATTACTGTAGATGCCTATCTGATGCGGCTTTGAACTATCCTACTGCGTGATTTAGCAGGAATCGGTTCCGCACCTCGCTCCGGGTAAATCAGAGCGAGGCTTTTTAATTTGTTGATTGAAAGCAGCGAAATTAATTGATAGTGTAGAAGACTGAATCCGAACGGATGCCGGTGGCATCGTCCACTCCATAATATTCCCATTGTCCGACAGCCGTACTGTCCCAACTATCATAAGTATGGGTATAATTGCCTGAGCTATCAGTATTTTTCACGATATCTGAATAATGCGTATTATCAGGCGGAGGGGCAATAAAATGAAGGGTAGCAGTACTATTGGGGTTCTATGCATAAATCGTCCAAATGTTTCTCATATTGGGAAAGGTCGAAACGCGACATAGAAATTTTTAAAATGGAGGGTATGCATAGCCATAAGCTCGTCCCTTGTCGGCGATTTGATGGAGTCAATATTTTCAAACAGCGGTGATGATTTGTCAAAGAAGTCTGGCCTTTTTGACCTTGTTGATCTGGGCAGCCTCATAGTAGAATTGGTGATTTAAGCAAGCGGCAGCAGTCTGACTCGAATTGCTGATTGAGTCACACTTACAGCTGCTCCGTTTTGTAACTCAGACTGGCTCGTCTCCACCACCTCCTTAATGATATAGGCAACGTCTTTGCCTTTTAAGCCCTCAATCCGAATACGAACCACTGAAGGTTTGGATGTTTTTTCCAAAGCCAAGAGCGAATGGAAATCCGAATCAAGAGTTACAACGATAAAATTGTCCTGACGAGCCTTATCAAGGATTTCTTTGTCCAGTGCAGTCGCCATGCCCAATTGGCCCACATGTTGGGCGTTGAGTCCGATGTTTTTTAAATGAGTTACCGTTGACCTTGGAAGACCTTGATCCAAAAGAAAATTCATCATGCGCACCTTAATTCAGCTACTTTGTCGTCCATAGTCGCTGCGGCAAATTCAAGGGCTTGACGAAGATCCTCGTCTTCTAACTCCGGATATTCTTCGAGAAGCTCATTGCGATCCGGATATATAGCCATAGCTTCTAATACTCGACGAACAGTAAGCCTCATACCTCTAATACATGGTTGTCCGTTCATCTGGGCAGGATTACGAGTTATGCGGTCAAACATTTTTTCTTCCTTTCATAGATATTTGACAAATGAACATTCTGTTAGTCTTGAAAAATAAACGTTGTCAAAGTCTTTGGTAATTAATGGGAATGGTGGAGATCATTAATTCTTGCTACAAGCTGAACTATGCTGATCGGGCACATATGTTGTGCCGACCTTCATTTTTTCGATGAACCTGTGGTCTGCAATCCCCTCGTCTTAATAAAATTGTCCATCGTACCCCAAGTTACATCTAAAATCTTAGCAATGTTTGCCCTTGTGACCCCTTTATCCAAAAACCCTATAATTACATCCTCTTTGCCGTCCAGCTTTGATTTCCCCGGACCTTTTGGCCGCCCCAGCTTCTTGCCGGAAGCCCTGGCCCTGGCCAAGCCCATTTTTGTACGTTCTGATATTAAATCGCGTTCCAGTTCAGCCAGCAACGAAAAGATCGTCACCATGACCTTTGATGTCATGTCTTTGTTGTTTTGTGAGTTGATCCGGAAGCCTTGTTTAACCGCAACGAATTCAATTTTTTGATCGGTCAGGGTCTTAATCAGCTGTATCACCTCGCCTGTGCTCCGTCCAAGACGAGACAATTCAGAAACCAGCAGTCGGTCATTTGATTTTAGATTGGCGAGGAGCTCATCAATTCGTCGATCCTTAGCGGAACGGCGGCTGGACATTTCCACCTCCAGCCATTTATCAACCTTCATTCCTGATCTATCGCAATAATTGAGGATCTCAAATTTTTGGTTCCGGTAATCTTGATCGTCTGTTGAAACCCGGACATAGGCCATGGTTTTCGGCATATTTAGCGTCTTCTCAACAAAAAGGTTTATTTTGATATTATTTTTATATTATATCGCTGGAAATGTATAGGTTTTTATTTCCTGAAAATAAAATTCAAAACGCTCGTTTTTTTTTCTATCGATTGGCGGTAATGACGCGTATAGGAGGTAGGATATTGACCGATTTTACAGAAAGGATCGCGATTCTCTCAGCCGAAGAGATCCAAGATCTTTATGGCCTGCCTATGTTTTTGCAAGAGGAACGGAGGCTCTATTTCAGCATGGATCCTCAAGAACAGAGCCTCGCTTTAAGTCACCGGTTTTTGACGACCAGCCTGTTTTTCATTCTTCAGCTAGGATATTTCAAAGCCAGAAGGATGTTCTTTGTTTTTTCCGGCAATGAGGTCGGAGAAGACGTCCAGTTCATCATGGATAGCCATTTCTCGGGACAACCCCTTGTAGCTCGCAAATATTCCGTCCTTACTGAAATTATTGACTTTTTAGCATAGACCTGCCAACGCTTCATCCATGATGAAGATCCTGCTAAAACTGTTCTTTAAAATACTTTTGGAACCTAAAAAGGATTTCGATCTGGCTCTGGAAAACCTTGCGCTTCGACAGCAGGTGGCCGCCATGAAATGGTCTATCAAACGACCGCGACTTCGCAGCCAAGACCGTCTTTTCTGGATTTTACTTTTCCGTTTCTGGAGCAACTGGCGGGAAGCTTTGGTCATTGTCAAGCCTGACACCGTAGTGCGTTGGCATAAAAAAGGCTTCAAGCTGTTCTGGAAATTCAAGTCCCGACGCAAAGGCCCCGGGCGGCTTCCGATCAGCCCTGAGATCCGTAACCTTATTCTTAAGATGGCGAAGGCCAACCCGCTCTGGGAGGCACCCAGGATTCACGGGGAACTGCTCAAGCTTGGTATTGAGATCTCCGAGCGAACGGTGTCCAATCTGATGCCTCGTCGGAAGCCCACACCGCCGTCCCAAACCTGGCGGACGTTCTTGAAAAACCATATGATAAACATGGTTTCAATCGATTTTTTCACGGTTCCAACAGCCAAATTCCGGATCCTTTTTGTACTGGTGATCCTCAGCCATAGCCGCCGACGGGTCGTCCACTTCAATGTGACACCCAACCCTACGGCCAAGTGGACGGCCCAACAGGTCATAGAGGCGTTTCCATGGGACACGGCGCCAAAGTATCTGCTGAGGGATCGGGACTCGACCTATGGGGCCTATTTCCGCCAACGTGTTAAAAATATGGGCATAAAAGAGATTATCACGGCAGCTCAAAGTCCCTGGCAAAATCCGTTTGTTGAAAGGTTGATCGGCTCAATACGCAGAGACTGTCTGTGTCTGGATCACGCGATCGTGCTGAACGAAAGTCACCTGAGCCGGATTTTGATCTCTTATTTTCGATATTATCATTATGACAGAACCCATTATGGACTCGGGAAGGACACTCCCTTTGAGCGCCCGGTTCAGCCCAGACCGGCCAAAGGCGCCAAGGTGATTGAGTTGCCCCGGGTCGGTGGGCTGCATCACCGCTACGAATGGAAAGAAGCAGCATAGGGAAAAGCTTCTCTATGTACGGCCCGATCTCCTGGCAATGACCCGTTTTTAGCTCATTCTTGGTATCAATCTTGACATGGCTAATACCCAGGTTTATTGATAACAAAGTCTTCCTGAAAGCCTCGGATGAACAGAAATCGCAACCGGGCTTTAAGACAGGAGCATTAAATATGTTGTCTGAAAGACGCGGCTATTTGACATAAATGCTGCGGATTTAATTTTTGCGAGCGACAGGGTCGGTTTACAGATTATGTAAACTTTTTGGAAGCGATTAATAGGCCCAACCTTCGTGTTAATTCCCCGCCCCTCACACAAAGAAACCCGATTTATGCAAAAGCTTTTACTTTTATATCATCCGCCTTTTGCATGGCCTGCCAAAGGTCATATTGTGTCTGTTGGATCAACCAGCTTTCGGCACTACCGCCAAAGGCCTTAGAAAGCCTGATAGCCATTTCTGGTGATATCCCAAAACGGGCGTTAAGCAGTGCAGAAAGCGTTTTTCTAGATACGCCAAGCCCTTTGGCTGCCTCGGTAATGGTTAGACCCAAAGGTTCTATACAAAGCTCCCGTATTACTTCTCCTGGATGCGGTGGATTGTGCATAACCATATTTGTTATTCCTTAATGATAATCAAGATAATCTATGTCAACAGTGCTGTTATCCTCAAACCGGAAAATTGCCCGGCAGTGGATTAAGATACTAGCAAACCCCACTGGGCGGAAAAACACCGCGGTAATGAGCTGATACTGATCTTTGATATTTTGAGTTTTGGCAACACTTCCGGACGGGACCCATCGTCACTCAAATTGTTAAATTATTTTTGAGGGAGCCCTTAGCATTTACTCCTGACTGAGAAACCGGTTTGTCTCAGGAAAGCACGAGGGGGTAAACTTTTATAACGACATTAAATTTCTCTTTTTTCTCAGGGTCAGCGGAGCCGACGCCGTCTTTGCCCTCAATTACGGTTAAAATGGTATTGAGGGGATAGCTGTATTGCAAGGTGTCGTGTTTTACAGACACACTGAAAAATTCATCGTTGACCTCTACCAGTTCTGCCTCCTTGATATCAGCCGAATTATCGTAGTTGATACCGATCGCCCGATTGGCATACTTTTTAAGTAAGGCCTGCATTTTGGTATGTGCTTTCAAGCCCCGTGTGGTCATGCGATGAGGGCTTTCTGTTTTTGAGATGGACTGCTCGGCGATTCTCTTTTTTGAAATTTCAATGCCGGCCGGGGCCTCTTTCTGTTTTTTTAATGCCTGAGCCCCGGATAGAGTCTCTTCTTTCCGCTTTAACGCTAGGGCATTTGCCCGCATCAATTTTTGTTTCTTTAAGGCACGGGCTTCGGCCAAGGCGGCTTTTTGCTTTTTTACCGCTTCGGCCAATTCCTGGGCGGCTTTTTCAATTTTTAAAACCGGTGCCACGCTTTGTAATTTTGCCTTTTTTGGGATGGCCTCGGGTTCGGTTTGAAACTTATTTTGAGATGGTAAAGTATCGGACATCACCTTTGTCGTACTCGTCTCTGTTGTTGATTCGGCGACCTCTCCGGCGAGTTCCGCGACACTGTCCGGCGTATCCTTTGTGGGCGGCTGAACTATTTCTTCGAGTGGCAGCAAAATAGCTTCCTCAGGCGCCCCGTGTTCAAGTACTGCCGGCGGTTCGGCGGTGGGTTCATCTGCCTCAGTCGGCGGCGCGTCTTGTACTTTGTCGGTTTGGGTTTCGGCAACGGCCTCATCAAAGGGCAACACCGTATCTGATCCTGAGGGTGCCTCAAATTTATCCCTATCCGACTGCTTCAGTTCCGGTGTTGCCGATTCCGGTGGTTCGTTATCGCCTGATTTCAAAAGATCGAATTCCGTAAAAAACAGGGATTGCTCTGCTGCCGCATCGGTTTCCATCTTTTCTTCAGTGTCTTGTTGGGCATTATCGCTAAGATCCGCTGTTTTGGCCTCGCACTTTCTCAAAAGCTTCCGCCGCTACTTGTTGGTTGTCCACCCGGCTTTCTGAGGTTGTTGGACTGACGTCCTGATTTGATTCGATGACCTGCGAAGGATCTGAAATTTCAACGACACTCTCATGCTCGGTTTCTAGGGGTGTCGGTTCATTGATCGGTTCAGGCGCCTGCTCAGCTGAGTATGCAGCCGTCGGTGGATCGGAATCGTCAGGTTCAAGGTTTTCTACAACCGCTGCCACTGTATTTGCGGGCTCTTCAGTCCTTGTAATATCCGGAAGGGGCTCATCCGGCTGCATGAGTGGCGTCTGCTTTGGATAGGATATTGTTTCCACCGGCGTTATTTTGTCGGTTTGCAGCGATGGGGCTCCCGCTGAAACAACCGCGCCGCAATATGCACAGGCCGCAGCGGTATCATTTGTGGAATGACCACATTTGGGGCAGCTTTTGAGATTTGTATTCATTTTTATTGCTCCTTAGCGATTTTTTACGATCATCAATAGTTTAAAGCGATTATAAATATAAAATTCAAATTAATATGCAGCATTACCAAGACTTTGAACAACAGATCGAACCGGATTGCAGCTCTGCATATTAGTTTACCAAAGAAGAATGAATGATGTCAAATTTCAAATATAAAATCATTTCAAATCAAGTAGTTATATAATCGCCCATCTTGCGATTGACATTAGCCCCGGGGTTCGATAGTTTTGCATGTCATTATATAAGTCCGAAATATCGACAAGGCGAAATGATGTTGAATTGCAGTCGATGGTATAAAGAAAATCCTTTCATCGAATACTTAATTCAATTCAAAAGGAATATTGAATGCGAACCGGAATAGGGTATGATGTCCACCGGCTGGTGACGGGACGAAAACTGGTGTTGGGAGGCACTGTCATTCCCTTTGATAAAGGATTGCTGGG